>NZ_JAYSBG010000123.1:1449-9549 GCF_041915505.1 Rhodoblastus sp.
TTCGACTACAAGCCGGAACTGGTCCGCCTCGCCGGCCAGGAGGTCCCGGCCTCCTATCTCCAGGGCATCAAGACCTCGACCCAGGGCGGCGTCGGCAAGTTGTTCGCGTCCAAGCGCGAGTGGAAGCAATATGGCCAGAGCGGCGCCTGGTTCTCCGACTGGGTGTCGAATATCGGCCAGCACGCCGACAAGATCGCCTTCGTCAAGAACAGCATCACCGTCGGCGCCACGCATGACATTTCGATCCTGAAGCTCAACACCGGCGACGTCCAGCCGGGCCGTCCCTCGCTCGGCGCCTGGATCACCTATGCGCTCGGCTCCGCCAATCCCGACCTGCCGCCCTATGTCGTGCTTTACGCCGGCAATCGCGAACCCACCGGCGGTTCGGTCAACTGGTCGTCCGGCTTCCTGCCGGCGGTCTATCAGGGCACGGCGTTTCGTCCCGGCGACGCGCCGATCATCAGCCTCGACCGCCCCGAAGTGATCGGCGGCAGGCAGCAGCAGGACGATCTGGCGCTGCTGAAAAAGCTCAACGACCATCGCGCCGCCCTGCGGCCCGAGGACAGCGAATTGCAGGCGCGCATCCGCTCGTTCGATCTCGCCTATCGCATGGAGAAATCGGCGCCGGAAGCGGTCGATCTGTCCAAGGAAAGCGACTCCACCAAGGAGCTTTACGGCCTCAACGATCCGGCCTCGCGCGATTACGGCACGAACCTGCTGCGCGCCCGCCGCCTGACCGAGGCCAAAGCCGCGATGACGACCAGCGCTAACACGGCGGCAAGCCACAGCCGCGACGACGAAATCGCCTCCCGCTCCGAAATCGCTTCGCGCGGCTTGCGGCCCGTGATCATCGCGCCGATCAGATTCTCGCCCTTGAAGATTCTATGCGCGATCACGGCGAGCACATGCGCGGCGATCGCGGCGGCAAGCACATAAAACAATTTGCGATGCAGCGAGGTCAGCGCGAGGCTCTGCTCCTTCGTCACCAATCCGTAAAGCGGCCCGACATTGATGATCTCGTCGTTCGAAAACAGGCCAAGCGCCGCCTGCGCGCCGGCGCCCGCCAGCAGAGCGAGCACCATCAAAGCGCCGACCGGGTTGTGCCCGACATAATGCGGCCCGCCGGCCGTGAACAGGCCGCGCGCATAAGCGATGATCGCCTTTGGGCCGCGCACAAAATTCCGAAACAGAGCGTGGCGCGTGCCGAAAATCCCCCACAGGATGCGGAACAACACCAAAACCAGCACCGCATAGCCGGCCCAGAGATGATATTTGAAATAAGCCACGCCCAGCCGATTGGTGACGAAGGCGGCGAGGAAGGCGGCGGCCAGGCTCCAGTGGAAAATCCGGACTGGCAGATCCCAGACCTGCCGTCCCGCCTCAGCCTTTTCGTCGCTCTCGGCGACGGCGCCGATCGACTGCTCCACAATGCTCATGGCGGAAATTCCCGTCGGATGATGGCCCCCGTAACAATCGAACGGCCGGCGTCGGAGGCGAGACGACGCCGGCCGTTCACTCGGCCCAGGGGAGTCGGGTTTTCTGGGCGCGAAGCTGCGTTTCATATTATCGGCCCTTTTCAAGGACCGACGGCGTCGACTCATTTGAGCTTGAAATTGTCGTGGCAGGCCTTGCAGTCCTGGGCGACGGTCGTGAGCGCGGTCTTGAACGGCTCGCTCAACGCCTGCTCCTTGTCATTGACCTCCTGCAACGTGACGAGATCGGTCTGGAATTTTTTCAGCGCCTGGTCGAAATCCGAGCGATTGGTCCAGACTTCCGGCTTCGCCTTGCTGTCCGGCTCGCCGAGATTGGAAATGTCCGGGAAGACTTCCGGCAGCAGCCCGGACAGGAACACCAGCCGCGCAATGCGCTTCTTGGCGTCGGCGGCGTCATATTGACCGCCTTCCTTGAGCAGCGCGCCGAGCGGACGGAAATTCGCGCCTACCAGTTTGAACGCCGCGCGGCGCTCCTCGGCCGCCTGACGCGCCGCGCCCGGCGCCGGCGCGTTCTGCGCCTGCGCGACAAGGCCGCCGCCGAGGCTCAGAGCCAATACAGCCAGCACGGCGCGACTGCGGTTCTTGTTGGAAAACATGCGTCGAAAACTCCATTCGAGGGGAAGAAAATCAGCCGCGCAGGGCCTGATTGAACAAGGCCAGCGTGCGCTCCCAGGCGAGCGTCGCGGCGGCCTGATCGAAACGCGGCGTGGTGTCGTTGTTGAAGCCGTGCTCGACACCGTCATAGACGAAGGCCTCGTAGCGCACGCCGGCGGCCTTCAGCGCCGCCTCATAGGCCGGCCAGCCGGCGTTGATGCGCTCGTCCTTGCCGGCGAATTGCAGCAGCAGACGGGCCTTAATATCGGCGACCTTGTCGAGCGGCGGCGCCGCGCCATAGAAGGGCACGCCGACATCGAGATGAGCGGGCTTGCCGCCCGGCCCTTCGAGCGTCTGTTCGGCGAGCCAATTGACCACGCCGCCGCCATAGCAGAAGCCGACCGCGCCGAGCCTGCCGTTGCCGCCGGGCAAAGCCAGCAGATAATTGGCCGCCGCCACGAAATCGGCGCGCGTCTTGGTCTGGTCGAGCTTGCCGAACAGCTCGCGCGCCTTGTCCTCGTCGCCGGGATAGCCGCCAAGCGGAAACAGAGCATCTGGCGCGAAAGCAATGAAATTATCGACCGCGAGGCGCCGCGCGATGTCCTCGATATGCGGATTGAGGCCGCGGTTCTCGTGGATCACCAGAATGACTGGCAGCGGACCCGACGCCGAAGCCGGCCGCGCCAGCAGGCCGCGCACCTTGCCATTGCCTTTGGGCGAGTCGATCTCGACGATCTCGGTCTTGATCCGCGGATCGGCAGGCGCGACCTTCTGCGCCTGCGCGAAACGCGGATTGAGCGCGTCCAGCAGTTCCGCCGCGCTGGCGCCCGCGAGCGTGGCGTAGACCGCCGCGCCCTTGAGGAAGCCCCGGCGCGGCAGCAGGCCGTGCACATAACGGTCGAACAATTTCAGCACTTCCGGATGGAAGTCGCCGGCCTTGGTCAGGCTCTTCTTCTCGCTCATGGCCGGGTCTCCCGACGTTGGATCAGTTCTGCGACGCGGGCTGAGCGGGCGCTGCCGCCGCCGTCTGCGACGGCTGGACGGGGGCTATCGCCGCCGCGGCCGGCGCCGGAACCGGAACGACATGGACATTGGTCCCGCCTTCCTCCTGGTAATTTTCCGAGCCGACGGCGCCGACGACCTTGAAGCCCTTCTCGGTCAGCAGGTCGCCCGCCTTGCCGGCGCGCGCGGCATGGTTGGAGACGGTGACGATCTTGCGGTCCTTCGGAATGAAGGCGAGATGCTTTTCGAGGTCGCCAAGCTGCACGTTCAGATAGACGGGAAAGGTGCCGATCTTCGAAATCTCATCGGGGCGGCGCAGATCGACGAACAGCACACTGTCCGGATTGGCCAGCAAAGCGTCGATCTCGACGCGGTTGAGCTTCGGCGTCTTGTAATTATAGACGAAGGCGGCGCGAGCGGTTTGCCCTGCGGCCGCGGCCGGCGCAGCGGGAGTCTGGGCGAAAGCGGGAGCGGCGAGAACAAGGAGGGCGAGAGGCAGAAGCTTGCGCATGACAGATCCATCCATAACAACTAATAACCGATCATTTTTATATTGTTATAGCCTATCGTCATCCAGCGCAAGCCCCTTGCGCCCACGACCCGCCGCCCCAGGCCTGCCTTTCACGACTTGTGGTTTTCGCGCCAGCGGCGAACCGCGTCCAAAGTGTTCTCGATATGCTTGTCGGGCGCGGAATCCTGGAAGGCGTAGATGATCTTGCCGTCCGGCGCGATGACGTAGGAAATGCGGTCCGAGACGGTCGCGCCATTGGCGGCCGGCTTGATCCGAAGCGAATCGTAGGACTTGATGACGGCGGCGTCGGGATCGGCCCCGACCGGGAATTTGTCGCGGCATTCCTTTGCCGAAAATTCGAGCTGGGTCTCGATCGTATCGGCCGACAGCCCGATCAACGTCGCGCCGGCGGCGGCGAAATTGTCGGCGTTTTCAGCGAAATCATGCGCCTCGATGGTGCAGCCCTTGGTGAAGCTCTTCGGATAGAAATAGAGCACCACCGGGCCCTTTTTGAGCGCCTCGGCCAGATGGAAGGAGAAGGTCTTGCCGCCCTGCGCGGCCTGAACCGTGAAATCCGGCGCGGGATCGCCCTCCTTCAGCGCCGCCCAGCCGGACGTTGAAATCAGGGCCAAAGCCATGGCCCCGGCGATCAGACGTTTCATCGTGCCCCTCCTTGGTTGCGACCGCGCCGCAGGCGCCGCCTCGCGAAAGCAAGATCAGGAAATCGGGACGTCGCTGTCAATATAATAATATTTAGTCGGTAGGATTATTTTGATATTTCCACGGGCGCCACGGCGCATTCGGCCGTAGGCGCGCTGCAACCGCCGCGTCCCCGACGGAGAAATCGCAGCGATGGTGCGCGCACTAGACTCGATTGTCGAGACGCTCGTCGCGGATCAATGTTGGCGAAACTGCCGACCGCCGGCAGGGAACCCGAGGCGCTGGTTCAGCGCCGAAACACCACCGTCTTGCCGCCATTCGGAATCACGCGGCGCTCGACGTGAAACTTCACCGCGCGCGACAGCACGACATTCTCGATGTCGCGGCCGATGGCGACGAAATCCTCCGCCGTCTCCGTGTGCTCGACGCGCTCGACCGCCTGTTCGATGATCGGGCCTTCATCGAGATCGCTGGTGACATAATGGGCGGTGGCGCCGATGATTTTAACACCGCGCGCATGGGCCTGATGATAGGGCTTGGCGCCCTTGAAGCTCGGCAGGAAGGAATGGTGAATATTGATCGTCCGCCACGCCAGCGCCTTGCACATTTCGGCCGACAAAACCTGCATGTAGCGCGCAAGCACGATCAGGTCGATATTCAGCCGATCCACCATTTCCAGGATCTTGGCCTCCTGCGCGGCCTTGGTTTCCTTGGTCACCGGCAGATGGTGATAGGGAATGCCGTGCCATTCCACCACGCGCTGCAGATCGGGATGGTTGGAGACGACCGCCGGAATCTCAATCGGCAGGGCTCCGATGCGATACCGATAGAGGAGGTCGTTCAGGCAATGATCGAATTTCGAAACCAGAATCAGCACGCGCGTCTTGCGCGTCATGTCTACCATGTCCCAGGTCATGCCGAATTGTGCGCCGATGGCGGCGAAGGCCTTCTTCAACTCGGCGAAAGCCGCCGGATCGCCCGGCGCCTGAAACACCGTGCGCATGAAAAACCGCTGCGTCTCGGCGTCGCCGTAATGGGCCGATTCCGAGATGAAAATATCGCGCGCGGCCAGGAAACTGGAGACGGCGGAGACAATGCCGATCGTGTCCTGACAAGCAATCGTCAGGACATAGGATTTCACCTCGGATTCCATAAGGAACTCCAATTGTCGTTGTTATTCGCGGAGCGCGGTGAGGGCTAGCAGTCGAGCGTGTGGGCGCGCTCCCATTCGGTGGCGCAGCTCATGAAATCGTTCCAGGATTCCAGCTTCAGCTTCACGTAGGACTTGACGAAGGACTCGCCGAGCCCCTTCCGCGCGACCTCGGATTTCTCCAGCAGGCGCAGGGCGTCGAGCAGGTTGAGCGGCAGCCTGGGCGCGTCGAGCACCGTATGGCCGTGGGCATACATGTCGATATCGAGGCGCTTGCCGGGGTCCCGCCTGTTCTCGATGCCGTCGAGGCCTGCCATCAGCAAAGCAGCGGGTCCGAGATAGGGATTGGCCGAACCGTCGAGCAGGCGAAATTCGAACCGGTTCGGCTCCGGGATACGCACCATATGGGTGCGGTTGTTGCCGCCATAGGTGATGGTGTTGGGCGACCATGTGGCCCCCGAAGCCGTGCGTGGCGCGTTGATACGCTTGAAGCTGTTCACGGTCGGATTGAAAAGGGCGCAAAGATCGGCCGCCGAATGCATCACGCCGCCGAGGAAATTATAGGCCAACGCGCTGAGCCCGAGTTCGCCGGCCGGGTCCTCGAACAGATTGACGCCATCCTTCCATAGAGAGGTATGGATATGGCAGCCCGAGCCGGTCAGGCCATTGAACGGCTTGGGCATGAAGGTCGCGCGATAGCCGGCCTGTTCGGCCAGCGTCTTGACCATATATTTGAAGAACACATGGCGGTCGGCGGTGAGCAGCACGTCGTCATATTCCCAGTTCATCTCGAACTGGCCGTTCGCGTCCTCATGGTCGTTCTGATAGGGCTTCCAACCGAGTTGCAACATGCAGTCGCAGATCGCGGTGATGAGATCATATTGCCGCATCAAGGCGAGTTGGTCGTAACAGGGCTTGGGATAGGAATCCGAGGCGTCGGCGATGGCCTTGCCGTCGCGCGTCAGCAGGAAGAACTCGCATTCCACGCCGGTCTTGAGCTGATAGCCCTGCGCCTTGGCCTTGGCGATCTGCGCCTTCAAAACGGCGCGCGGCACGTCGGCAAGCTCCTTGCCTTCGCAGTAGAGGTCGGCGGCGAGCCAGCCCACTTCCGGCTTCCAGGGCAATTGGATCAGGCTCGCCGGATCGGGGATCGCCAGGGTGTCGGAATCGGCCGGGGTCTGGTCGAGATGGGAGGCGAAACCGGCGAAACCCGCGCCATTCTTCTGCATCGCGCCGATGGCGGCGGCCGGAACGAGCTTGGCGCGCAGCACGCCGAACAGGTCGACATAAGAGATCAGAAAATATTTGATGCCGCGGTCTGCGGCGATTTTGGCGAGGTCGGCGGTCATCTCTAATCCTCGAAACCCGTTTCGCGCGCAGCCGAAACCGCGCCGGATGGGCCAAGAGAAGCGCAGGCCATTATTACTGTCAAGAAACATTGTTTCATGGAATGACAAATGCGGCTATTTAGAGCAAGGCCGCCTATGTCCGTCGCATGTTTACGCAAAACTGCGTAATTTTTGGGCGTTCCGACCTCCCGTTGGCGCCGAAACGCGCCCTGATGTTTTCCTTATATGAAAAATTGTTTCTCCTTGTTGACAGACTCCCCCTCCGACGCTTAGCTAGAACACGCATTGGTCAGGAGAGGCAAAATGTGCGGCATTGCCGGAATTTTCTTCAAACATCCCGACGCCGGAGCGACTTTAGGCCGCTCGCTCGTGAACATGCTCGACGGCTGTCAGCATCGCGGGCTGGATTCAACCGGTTTCGCGCTTTATGAGCCGGATTTCAAGGGCCTGCGCCTGCGCTTCATCATCGACGAAGACGCCGACGGCGCCGTCGCACGCATCAAATCCGCACTCGCCGAACAGGGCGCGAAAATCCTGAGCGAAAAGCGCGAGGGCGCGACCTTCGTCGTCGAAGTGGAGCATTCCGGCGAAATCCGCCCCTTCGCCTATGCCATGGAGCACGCCGCCAAGCTGGTCTCGATCGGCTCGGCGCTCGACATCATCAAGGATGTCGGCACCGCGCATGACCTCGACAAAATCTACGGCGTCGGCGCCATCGCCGGCTCGCATGGCGTTGGCCATGTCCGGCTCGCCACCGAATCCGAGGTCAAGCCGGAAGCCGCGCATCCGTTCTGGGCGACGGGCTTTTCCGACGTCGCCATCGTCCATAACGGCCAGATCACCAATTACTGGAAGATGCGCCGCCGCCTTGAGGCGCGCGGCTTCGAATTCCGCACCGACAACGACAGCGAACTGATCGCGGTCTATCTCGCCGACAAGCTGGCGCAGGGCGAGACGCTGGAACAGGCGCTCGAACAATCAGTCGACGATCTCGACGGCGTGTTCTCATTCCTGGTCTCGACCAAGGACGGCATCGGCTTCGCCAAGGACCGCCTCGCCGCCAAGCCGATGGTGATGTTCGAGAACGACGAACTGGTCGCCATCGCCTCCGAGGAAGTCTCGCTCAACAGGCTCTTTCCGGGCCAGCCCCTTTCCACTACCGAACCGGCGCCGGGGACGTTCCGCACATGGTCACGCTAGATCTCGCGAAAATTCCGGTGCGCGAAGCCAATGAGGCGATGCGCGCGGCGGGCGCGCGGGGCGAGGATATCGAATTGCTCAATCCCGACGCGCGCCATCATCTCGGCGTCGGCCTGGTCGCGCCGGTCAAGGTGCGCGTGC
>NZ_JAYSBG010000124.1:0-9518 GCF_041915505.1 Rhodoblastus sp.
AGGACATCCAGCTCGACACCAAGATCGCCAGCGCCCATTTCAACGAGGACACGCGCCGCTGGACCATCCACACCGAGAATGGCGAGACCATTGACGCCCAGTTCCTCGTCACCTGCTGCGGCATGCTCTCGGCGCCGCTGAGCGAATTGTTCCCCGGACAGAACTCCTTCAAGGGCCGCATCTTCCACACCGCGCGCTGGCCGCACCAGCCGATCGAACTGGAAGGCAAGCGCGTCGGCGTGATCGGCATTGGCGCGACCGGCATCCAGGTCATCCAGACCATCGCCGACAAGGCCGGCGCGCTCACGGTTTTCGTGCGCACGCCGCAATATGTGCTGCCGATGAAAAATCCGAAATTCGGCGAGGCCGACGTCAAGGCCTACAAGGACCGTTTCGCCGAGCTGAAGAAGACCCTGCCGCACACCTTCACCGGCTTCGAATATGATTTCCTCTATAAATGGGCCGATCTGACGCCGGCGCAGCGCCAGGACATTCTGGAAGAAATCTATCAGAACGGCTCGCTGAAGCTGTGGCTCGCCTCCTTCGCCGAAATGTTCTTCGACGCGGATGTGAGCGAACAGGTCTCGGCCTTCGTGCGCGAGAAGATGCGCGCGCGCCTCAAGGATCCGGCGCTGATCGACATCCTGGTCCCGAAGGCGACGGATTACGGCTTCGGCACCCATCGCGTGCCGCTCGAAACCAATTATCTCGAAGTCTATCACCGCCCGAATGTGCGCGCCGTCAGCGTGAAGGACAATCCGATCGCGGAAATCGTTCCCGAAGGCGTGAAACTGGCCGACGGGACCGTGCATGCGCTCGACGTGATCATTCTCGCCACCGGCTTCGACGCCGGCACCGGCGCGCTCACCCGCATCGACATTCGCGGACGCGATGGCCGCTCGCTGAAGGAGGATTGGAGCAAGGACATCCGCACCGCCTATGGCATGCAGGTGTATGGCTATCCCAATCTGTTCATGACCGGCGCGCCGCTGGCGCCGTCGGCCGCGCTTTGCAACATGACCACCTGCCTGCAGCAGCAGACCGAATGGATCAGCGATTGCATCCGCTTCGTCCGCGAAAAGGGCGCCGCCGTGATCGAACCGACGGCCGAGCTTGAGGAAAGCTGGGTGCGCCACCACGACGAAACCGCCGACGCCAATCTCATCTCCAAGACGAATTCCTGGTATGTCGGCTCCAATGTGCCGGGCAAGCCGCGCCGCGTGCTCTCCTATACCGGCGGCGTTGGAACCTATCGCCAGAAATGTTCGGAGGTCGCCGAGAACGGCTATAGCGGCTTCGCGCTGACGCCCTGACGCCGCGCGGACGGCGCCCCGACGCCGTCCGTGCGTCCCCTGACGCGACCAACGGTCGGGCGCGCTTCGGCGCGCCCGATTCGCTTGCGGCCATCGCTTTCATCCGGCGGGCTTCCTCCCCATATGGGCGGAACCGCAGCGGCGTTTCCACTCGCGCCGGCGCCGAGAAAGCGAAAGATCGTTTTGTCCCATCCCGACCGGGTTCTCCCCGCAGCCGCGCGACCGGCGCCGTTTCGGCCTGACAAAAGCGCGCTTGCGCTGTTCCACCCGGCCGTCGCCGCATGGTTTTCGTCGCGATTCGCCGCGCCGACCCCCGCCCAGGCTGAGGCTTGGCCGGCGATCAAGGCCGGCCGCCATACGCTCGTCGCTGCGCCGACCGGGTCCGGCAAGACCCTCGCCGCCTTTCTCGCCGCAATTGACGACCTGATCCGGCAGGGGCTCGACGGCGGCCTCGGCGACGAAACCCAACTGGTCTATGTCTCGCCGCTTAAAGCGCTGTCGAACGACATCCAGCGCAATCTCGAAGCGCCGCTGGCCGGCGTTCGCGAGGAGCTTAGGCGGCGCGGGCTGCCCGATGTCGAAATCCGCACCTGGGTGCGCACCGGCGATACGCCGTCCGCCGAACGCGAACGCATGCGCCGCCGCCCGCCGCATATCCTGGTGACCACGCCGGAATCGCTCTATGTCCTGCTCGGCTCTGCGTCCGGCCGCAAGATGCTGGCGACGACACGCTCGGTCATCGTGGATGAAATCCACGCTTTGGCGCCCAACAAGCGCGGCGCGCATCTCGCCATTTCGCTGGAGCGCCTCGCCGCATTATGCGGCGGTCCTGTGCAGCGCATCGGCCTTTCCGCGACGCAGAATCCGATCTCGTCCGTCGCGCATTTTCTCGTCGGCGCCGCGCCCGACGGCGCCCCGGCGGCGGAAGCCGCGATCGTCGACGCCGGCCACCAGCGCAAGCGCGACCTGGAAATAGAGGTTCCGCAATCGCCGCTGGAAGCGGTGATGTCGGGCGAAACCTGGCTCCAGATTTACGACCGGCTCGCCGAACTCATCCGCGCCCATCGCACGACCTTGGTCTTCGTCAATACAAGGCGCATGGCGGAGCGCATCGCCCATGCGTTGTCGGACCGGCTTGGCGACGACGCCGTGACCGCCCATCACGGCAGCATGGCGAAGGAGCGCCGCCTCGACGCGGAGCAGAGGCTCAAGAGCGGCGCGCTGAAAGCTTTGGTGGCGACGGCTTCGCTTGAGCTGGGCATCGATATCGGCGAGGTCGATCTGGTATGCCAGATCGGCTCGCCGCGCTCGATCGCGGCTTTTCTGCAACGCGTGGGACGTTCCGGCCACGCCATCGGCGGCACGCCCAAGGGCCGGCTGTTTCCGCTGTCGCGCGACGATCTGGTGGAATGCGCCGCTTTGCGCGATTGCGTAAGGCGCGGCGAACTCGACCGTCTCGTCATGCCGGAAAAGCCGCTCGACGTGCTCGCGCAGCAGATCGCCGCAGAAGTTTCGGCTCAGGACTGGTCCGAACCGGCCCTGTTCGATCTGTTCCGCCGCGCATGGCCGTTCCGGGATCTGGCGAAAGGCGAATTCGACGCAGTCATCCGCATGCTGGCGGAAGGCTTCGCGACCCGGCGCGGACGGCGCGGCGCCCTGATCCATCGCGACGCCGTGCACCAGATGCTGCGCGGCCGGCGCGGCGCCCGCATGACGGCGCTGACCTCGGGCGGCACCATTCCCGACACCGCCGATTACCAGGTCTTGCTGGAGCCGGACAATCAGGTGATCGGTTCGGTCAATGAGGATTTCGCCGTCGAAAGCATGCAGGGCGACGTGTTCCAGCTCGGCAACGCGTCCTATCGCATCCAACGGGTCGAGCGCGGAACGGTGCGGGTCGAGGACGCGCATGGCCAGCCGCCCACGATTCCGTTCTGGCTCGGCGAGGCGCCCGGCCGCGCCGACGAATTGTCCGCCTCGGTCGCGCGCCTGCGCGGCGAGATCGAGGCGAGACTGGGTGGCGATCCGGCGGGCGGCAGCGTGCTCTATTGGCTGCAAACGGAAATCGGCGTCGCCGCGCCGGCCGCGCAACAATTGGTCGAATATCTCGCGGCGGGCTTCGGCGCGTTGGGCCATCTACCAACGCAGCGAACCATCATCTTCGAGCGGTTCTTCGACGAAGCCGGCGGCATGCAGCTTGTCATCCACGCGCCATTCGGCAGCCGCGTCAATCGCGCCTGGGGCCTCGCTTTGCGCAAGCGCTTCTGCCGCAAATTCAATTTCGAGCTGCAGGCGGCGGCGACCGAGGACAATATCGTCCTGTCGCTGACCACCGCGCATAGTTTCGACCTCGCCGAGGTCGCGCATTATCTCAATCCACGCACTGTTCGACAGGTTCTTGTTCAGGCATTGCTCGCGGCGCCGATGTTCACGACGCGCTGGCGCTGGGTCGCCAGCGTGGCGCTGGCGCTGCCGCGGTTTCAGGGCGGCCGCAAGGTTCCCCCGCAACTGATGCGGATGCAGGCGGAGGATCTGGTCGCCGCCGTCTTCCCCGACCAGATCGCCTGCGCCGAAAATCTCGCCGGCGAACGCGAAATTCCGGACCACCCGCTCACCAATCAGGCCATTGACGATTGCCTCCGCGACGCCATGGACATCGAGCGGCTGGAGCGCCTGCTGGCGGATATTGCAAGCGGCGCCATCGAGATCGTCGCGCGCGATCTGACGCAACCGTCGCCGCTCGCCTTGGAAGTGCTGTCGGCGCGGCCCTACGCCTTTCTCGACGACGCCCCGCTCGAAGAGCGCCGGACGCAGGCGGTGATGGCGCGCCGCTGGCAGGACCCGGCGAGCGCGGCCGATCTCGGCCGGCTCGACGCTGACGCCATCGCCCGCGTGCGCGGCGAGGCCTGGCCTGAGCCGACCAATAAAGAAGAGCTGCATGACGCCCTGCTCTGGCTGTTCTGCCTGACCGAGGACGAAGCGAAAGCCGCGCCCGATTGGCAAAACTGGCTCGCCGCGCTGGCCCACGAGGGACGCGCCGCGCGCCTCATGACGCCGCAGAGCGCGCTGTGGATCGCCGCCGAGCGGATCAAGCCGTTTCTCGCTTTTTGGCCGGAGGCGCGGCTGGAGCCGCCGATCAAGCCGCCGGAACCCGCGAGCGCCTGGACAAGCGAACAAGCGCTGATCGAAATTCTGCGCGGGCGGCTGGAAGGGCTGGGCCCCGTGACGGAAGCCGATCTGTTGGCGCCGCTGGGACTCGAACCCAGCGCAGCGGCCGGGGCGCTGGCGGCGCTGGAAGCCGAGGGCGCGATCTTGCGCGGGCTGTTCCTGCCCGGGGTCGAAGAGACGCAATGGTGCGACCGCCGCCTGCTCGCGCGCATTCATCATTACACGTTGCGACGATTGCGCTCGGAAATCGAACCCGTCGCCGCGCGCGATTTTCTCCGCTTCCTGTTCGCCTGGCAGCATGTGGCGGAGGAGACGCGGCTGGAGGGGCCGGAATCGCTTTCGGTTGCGCTGGCCGTGCTGGAGGGTTTTGAAGCACCGGCCCGCGCCTGGGAGACGGAAATCCTGCCGGCGCGGATCGCCGGCTACCAGCCGTCCTGGCTCGACGCGCAATGTCTCGCCGGCAAATGCGTCTGGGCGCGGATCGCCCCACCCGCCGCCGGCGGCCGCCGCGTCGCGGCGCCGATCCGGTCGGCCCCCATCGCGCTGCTGGAGCGCAAGAGCGCGCCGCTCTGGATGGCGCTCGCCGCGCGCTATCCCGCGCCAGAGCCCAGTTCGCGCGGCCGCGCCGTGCTGGATTGCCTGCGGGCGGAGGGCGCCCTGTTCTTCGACGAACTCGCGCACGCCGCCGGGCTGCTGCGCCAGCAAGCGGAAGAGGCGCTCGGCGAACTGGTCTCGCTCGGACTGGCGACATCCGACAGTTTCGGCGGCTTGCGCGCGCTGCTGGTCCCATCGAACCAACGGCAACCGCTCAATGGCGCGAAACGGCGCGGCCGCGTGATCAGTTTCGGCATGGAGAGCGGCGGACGCTGGGCTTTGATCCGCCGCGCCGAGGGGGCCGGCGACGGCGCTAATGTGACCGAGCATGTCGCGCGGGCGCTGCTGCGCCGCTATGGCGTGGTGTTTTTCCGCATGCTCGCGCGCGAAGGCGAATGGCTGCCGCCGTGGCGCGACCTCGTGCGGGTCTATCGCCGGCTGGAGGCGCGCGGCGAAATTCGCGGCGGCCGCTTCGTCGCCGGCTTTTCGGGCGAGCAATATGCTTTGCCCGAGGCGGTAGGTCTGTTGCGCGAGATGCGTCGCCGGCCCCCCGACGATCAATGGGTTTCGCTGTCCGGCGCCGATCCGCTCAATCTGGCCGGCGTCCTGACGCCGGGCGCGCGGCTCGCCTCGCTGACGGCCAACCGCATCGTCTACCGGGACGGCCTGCCGGTCGCGACACTATCGGGCGGGAAGCCCCAATTCCTGGTCGAGCTGGACGAAACGGCGCGATGGGAGGCGGAAAAGCGCCTCATCCGGTCGGCGGCGCGCGGAGTCATGGCCGATCTGGCGTGAACGCGGCTGCGGTCGTCGAAGCCGCTTGACGAAACGCCAAAGGGCGTCAAACCATCCGCTCCCCGTTTTCGATGGCCAAGATGGAGTTTCATGATCAGCAGCCCCTGTATCGGACGATGCCAGATCGACGACCAGCTAAACCTTTGTTCCGGCTGCGCGCGATCCGGCGCAGAGATCGCGACCTGGCGCGAGGCGACACCCGAATTCCGGCGGCAGGTCTGGGCGGCGCTGCCAGAACGCAGGAAAAAGCTTGGCCTGAATCTGCATCGGCTGGATTGGGATCGGGAGGCGTTGCGCGCCTTTATCGCCGAGTCGCTGCGCCCCGGCGGAACATGGACGGCCGGCGTTCCGGGCGCCCTCGCTAAATTCTGCATAAGCCCGGGCGAGCCCTGCGAAATCGAAGCGAAGGCGGATTCAATCCGCGCCTTTACAGCGCGCGGCGCGATTGCCTTCGACCTCAGCGACCATATTCGCGCATTCTCGATCCAGTCAGACGCCGGGCGCGATTTGATCGTGCTGGCGACGCCGCGCGGCCGGGCGCGGTCCTTTCTCGCAGCGGGCCTTGCCCAGATCGGACCGGATCGGGACGCTATCCGCGCGCACGATAGCGGCGAAATCCTCTATGACTTCGGCCTGAACCGCGCGTCCTCCGGTTTTGGCGTCCGGACGGCCAGCCTACGATTAATCGCGCGGCTCGACGGCGTCGCGGGGCTCGACTGGCGGCAATTCCTTCCTTTGATCGGCGATGAATTGCAGGAGGTTTCGCCGACGCGCGTGGTGCGCCATTCCATCGGTCGGATCGAGGTATTCACGACCATTCCGCCGCCTGACGGCGCTTCATCCGAGGGGCCGCACACCCATTTCCTCCCCGCTTTTCTCGCCGAGGAGCGGGAAGCGCCCGCCCCGATCGACCTGCCGGAAGCCTATATCGCCTGCGCCATCTATCATCCGCCGCGCCCGGATGGAAATCCGTGAAACCTTGCGTCCCTGAAAACGGGGCGCGTCGGAAGATATGTTTTCGAGCCGTGCGGAGCGGCGGTTGCGGCTCGCGTATCCGCCCCTTGGCGACCCGGACGCCAAGGCGGGATGATCGCGGGGAGGCTCGTGCGGCGGAGCCTGTTGCATGTTCCGACATAATCCCATCAGATCGCTTCGAACGAATTGGGCTCCGGCCAGCGCGCGCGCCGGCATGCGCCGCGCGCGGCTGATGGGCAGGGGATCTGGAAGGCGACGATGAGCTCTGCCGCGATCACTGCAAGACTGCAAGGCGTCGCCTCGCCGGTCGATCTCGGCTGGCGGAACCTGGTCTTTTCGGCGCGGACGGCCGCCGCCGCCATTCTCGCCCTCGCGATCGCCTATTGGCTGGAGTTGAAGGATCCGCAATGGGCGACGCTGACCGTCTATCTATTGGCGCTGCCGACCGTTGGCGGGGCGCTGGCGAAAGGCGCCTGGCGCGCCGTGGGAACGCTGGTCGGCGGAACGGTCGGCCTGGGGCTGGTCGCGTTGTTCTCGCAGGCGGCGGAACTGCTGGTGGTCGCGACCACGCTGCTCGTCGCGGCGAGCTTCTACGCCAGCGCGCGGCTGCGCAATTACGCCGCCTATGGCGCCCTGCTCGCCGGCTATTCGATGCTGCTGGTGGCCTATGAGGGATCGAGCGATCCGCTCAACGCCTGGACGATCGCCGCCGACCGCACGGCGGAGATCCTGATCGGCATCGCTTGCGGCGTGCTGGCGAGCCTGTTGATCTGGCCGCGCTATGCGGGCGATGCATTGCGCGAGGCGTTGTCCCACACGTTTTCGGGCCTCGCGCATTATGTCGCGGCGGCCTTGCGCCTTTCCACCGCGCTCGCCGCCTTCGCGGACCTGCGCCGGCGCATGGTGGCGGATGTGGTTTCGTTCGATGCGCTGCGCTCCTCCGCCGCATTCGAGGCCCCGGAAATGCGCGCCGACGAACAGGCGCTAAAGCGAACGGTACGCGAGTTCCTGATGGTTCTGGCGATTGCGCGCGGCCTGTTCTTCCGCCTCGACGCCTTTGCCGGGGACGGCGCGCAAGACGTGCTCGACCGCATACGCCCGACACTGGAGGCGGTCGCCGCGCGGGTCGATCGCGTGGCGGCCGATCCCGCCGCGCGCAACGATCCGCGCCGCCTGCGCCGCGAAATGGCGGCGGCGCGCGCCTCGCTTTCCGAAGCGACCGCTGGACTGGAAGCCATGGCGGGCGCCGCGCCGTTCGACGCGCTCGCCAACGGCCTGCTGGTGCTGCGTCGCGCCGGCTATGTGCTGCGCGCGCTTTCGCTCGCCGTCCTCGCCGGAGCGGCCAGCATCCAACGGACGGACAGCCGCGCTGGGCGGCCGGGCCGCGAGCGCGACGCCGCCGAAGGACGGCCGGAGGCCGCCCTGAACGCGTTGCGCGCCGGCCTCTCCATCGCGCTGCTCAGCGCGCTCTGGCTCGCGACCGGCTGGAGCCAAGGCTTCACGGCGCTCTCGGGCGGCGCGATCATGCTTTTCTTCGCGGTGAATCAGGACAATCCCGAGGCGATCGCGCGCTCCTTCTTCGTCTGGAGCGCCGCCGGCATTGCGGTCGCCTATCTCGCCATGGTGTTCGTGCTGCCTTTTCTCGAAGGCTTCGAGGCGCTCGCGGCGATGCTGATGCTGGCGCTGCTGCCGGCGGGACTGATGGCCGGCACGCCGAGCCACGCCGTGGCCGGAATTGCGCTCGGCGGCTTCACTGTCTCGCAGATCGGCGTGGGCAATGTGTTCGCACCCAATGAAATGGCCTTCGTCAACGCCTCGGCCGCCCTGCTCATCGGTATGGCCGTCTGCCTGGCGGTTCTCGCCGTCATGCCGGTGACGTCGCTCGCCCGGCGCGGGCAAAGCCGAGCGGCGGCGCTCGGCGAAATCCTGCCCGCCGTGGCGCGCCGGGAGATCGTGCCGCGTCGGGCCTATGACGAAATTGTCGCGACGCTGGCCGCGCTGTTGCCGCGCCTCGCCCTCGACCGTCCGAGCGAGGATGATTTCTTGCGCGGCGCGCTGGGCGCCGCCTCGTCGGCGATCGAGCTCGGCCGGCTGGCCGAAGCCGCCCGCGCGCCTGACATGCCGGAGCAGGCCGCGCAGTCGCTGGAGGACTTCCTCCAGCGTTTCGCCGCGGCGCTGGAGCGCCTTGCGGCCAGTCGCGACCCCGCGGAATCTGTCGCGCAGGCCGAGGGGCTCGTCGCCCAAGCCCGCGCCGATCTTGCCGCCCTCCCGCTGCAGCCGGGCGGCGCCGAAGCGCGCGCCGTGCTGGGCGCGGGCGCCTCGCTGCGTTTTCTCGCCGACAGGTTCATCATCGACCGCGCCTATTTCGCGCATAGCGACATGGAAAACGGAACATGACGCCGCCGAACCTCAGCCTGTTCCACACCGTGGAATTCGTCGGCTTCTACCTGCCGCCGCTGCTGGTCTGGGCCGCCGCGGCGCTGATACCGTTCCTCGGCCTGCGCTGGCTTCTCGGCAGGCTCGGTCTCTATGACGCCGTCTGGCATCGCTCCCTGTTCAATCTCGCGCTCTATGTCCTCATCGTGAGCGGGATGGTCTTTCTCGGAAATCTCGCATGGCTCTGAAAGCGTCCGTCTCGCGCATCCTCATCACCCTTTGCGTCGTGGCCGCCGC
>NZ_JAYSBG010000125.1:0-5198 GCF_041915505.1 Rhodoblastus sp.
CGCATCTGGCGCGGTTCAAGGTGCCCAAGAGCTTCATCTTCGGCCCGCTGCCGAAAACCTCGACCGGCAAGATCCAGAAATTCATCCTGCGCGAAAAGGCGCGCTCGGCCGAGGCCATCGGCTGAGCCTCTGACGCCTCATTCCATCGGAGCCATTCATGACCGCTTATAAAGCGCCCATCCGCGACATGCTGTTCGCCCTACAGGAAGTCGGCGGCCTCGACCGCGTCACGGCCCTGCCGGGCAATGAGGAGATTTCGGAAGATCTGGTCGCGGCCATTCTCGAAGAAGCCGGCAAATTCGCCGGCGACGTGCTCGCGCCCCTGAACCAGCCGGGCGACAGGCAGGGTTGCGTCTGCAAGGACGGCGTGGTGACCACGCCGGACGGGATCAAGGAAGCCTATGCGGCCTTCTGCGAGAACGGCTGGAACGCCATGCCGGCGCCGCTGGATTTCGGCGGCCAGGGCCTGCCCGCGCTGGTCGCGACGCCGGTGCTGGAAATGTGGAAAGCGTCCAACATGGCCTTCTCGTTGTGCCAGATGCTGACGCTGGGCGCGTTGAACGCCATCAACCACCATGGGTCCGACGAACAGAAGGCGACCTATCTGCCGAACATGGCCTCCGGCAAATGGACCGGCACCATGAATTTGACCGAGCCGCAGGCCGGCTCCGACCTCGCCGCCGTGCGGACCAAGGCGGTCCCCGAGGGCGACGCTTACCGCATCACCGGCACCAAGATTTTCATCACCTGGGGCGAGAACGACGTCGCCGAAAACATTATTCATCTGGTGCTGGCGCGCCTGCCCGACGCGCCTCTCGGCGTGAAAGGCATTTCTTTGTTCATCGCGCCGAAATTCCTGGTCAATTCCGACGGCTCGCTCGGCGAGCGCAACGATCTGGTTTGCGCCTCGATCGAGCACAAGCTCGGAATCCACGGCAGCCCGACCGCGGTGATGTCCTTCGGCGAGAAGGGCGGCGCGATCGGCTATCTGATCGGCGAGCCCAATCGCGGCCTCGAATATATGTTCACCATGATGAACCACGCCCGCCTCAATGTGGGCCTCGAGGGCGTGGCGATCGCCGAGCGCGCCTATCAAAAGGCGCTCTCCTACGCCTTCGAGCGCGTGCAGGGCAAACCATTGGCGGCGAAAGCCGGCGACCCGATCGCCTATCATCCCGACGTCAAGCGCATGCTGCTGGAGATGAAGTCGCGCATCGAGGCGATGCGGGCCTTGGCCTATTTCACCGCTGGACAGATGGACATCGCCCATCTGTCGGCAGACGCGGACGAAGCGAAAAAAGCGCAGGCCGTGGTCGATCTGCTGACGCCGGTGGTGAAGGGCTGGTGCACGGAAAACGCGATCTGGATCGCCTCGACCGGCATACAGGTCCATGGCGGCATGGGCTTCGTCGAGGAGACCGGCGCCGCCCAGCACCTGCGCGACGCCCGCATCACCACGATTTATGAAGGCACGACCGCGATCCAGGCCAATGACCTCGTCGGCCGCAAAATCGCGCGCGACGGCGGCGCAGCAGCGAAGGCGCTGATCGTCGAAATCGAAGCGGACCTCCGAGCCTGGGCGGGATCCGGCATCGCCTCGCTCGCCAAGCCGCTGGAAACGCCGCTCGGGCATTTTGCTTCGGCCGTCGACTGGATCGTCAGGACCCATCAGGCGGCGCCGGAGAGCACGGCCGCTTCGGCGGTTCCCATGCTGCATCTGACGGGGATCACCGTCGGCTATTGGCTCGTTCTCCGCCAGGCCGCAGCGGCGCTCAGGCGCCAGGAAGCGGGCGAGGATCCCAATTTCGTCAAGGCCAAGCTGGCTTATGCCTTCTTCTATGCGGCGCATGTCCTGCCGCAGACGGAGCCGCTGTTCGCCAGCATCGTCGGCGGCCCCGACGCGATCACCCAATTCGATCCTGCCTTGATGATCCACTGAGGGGGGAGAGCGCCATGAACGAACTCAACGGTTACGACGTCGAGGATCTTGCGCCGGGCATGACGGCGACATTTTCGAAGACCATCACCGAGGCGGACATCGTGATGTTCGCCGGCGTGTCGGGGGACAATAACGCGATCCACATCAATGAAGAATTCGCCTGCTCCACCCCGTTCGGTGGGCGCATCGCCCATGGCTTCCTGACCGCGAGCGTGATTTCCGCCGCCATCGCCGGCCGTTTGCCCGGTCCCGGGTCGATCTATCTTGAACAGAAAATGCGTTTCGTGGCCCCGGTGCGCCCGGGCGACACCGTGCACGCCTGCGTCACGGTCAAGGAGATCGACGCGCGCCGTCATGTTGTGCTGGAGACGATCTGCCGTGTTGGCGGCAAGGAGGTCGTGATCGGCGAGGCGACGGTCAAGGTCGGTTCGGCCAAGACGCGTGAAGAAAAGAAGAAGCTCGCCGCAACGGCGTGAGCGCTTGGAGCCATCAGATGAAGATCCTTGTGCCCGTGAAGCGGGTTGTTGATTACAACGTGAAGATCCGGGTGAAGACGGACGGGTCTGGCGTTGAATTGGCCAATGTGAAGATGTCGATGAACCCGTTCGACGAGATCGCGGTGGAAGAGGCGCTTCGGCTCAAGGAAGCCGGCAAGGCGAGCGAAGTGGTGGTGGTGTCGATCGGCCCGCAGCAGGCGACCGAGACCCTGCGCACCGGCCTCGCCATGGGCGCCGACCGCGGCGTGCTGGTCAAGACCGACGAGACCGTCGAACCCCTCGCGGTCGCCAAGATCCTGAAGGCGGTGGCGCTGGAAGAACAGCCCGGCCTCATCATCCTCGGCAAACAGGCGATTGATGATGACTCCAACCAGACCGGCCAGATGCTTGCCGCTCTGCTCGGCTGGGGCCAGGGCACCTTCGCCTCCAAGGTCGAATTGGCCGATGGCTCGGTCGACGTCACCCGCGAGGTCGACGGCGGCTTGCAGACGGTGAGCTTGAAGACGCCGGCGGTGGTCACCACCGACCTGCGCCTGAACGAGCCGCGCTACGCCTCGTTGCCCAACATCATGAAGGCCAAGAAGAAGCCGATCACTGAGAAGACGCCCGCCGATTACGGCGTCGACGTCACGCCGCGTCTGAAGGTGCTGAAGACCACGGAGCCGCCGACCCGCAAGGCCGGCGTGAAGGTGGGCTCGGTCGCCGAGCTGGTGTCGAAGTTGAAAGATGCGGGGGCGCTCTGATGACGATTCTTCTTCTGGCCGAAGTGCATAACGGCCATCTCAACGATTCCACCGCCAAGGCTTTGACCGCCGCCGCGCAGCTCGGCGGCCCGGTGCATATTCTGGTCGCCGGAGCGGGCGATGAAGCCGCCAATTCCGCCGCAAAACTCTCGGGCGTGGACAAGGTGCTGACGGCTGGCGGCGACGCTTTTTCGCACGGCCTGGCCGAGCCTCTGGCCGATCTGATCGTGGCGCTGGCGCCGTCCTATGACGCCATCGTCGCGCCGGCGACCTCGACCGGTAAGAACGTGCTTCCGCGCGTCGCCGCCTTGCTCGACGTGGCGCAGGTGTCGGAAATCTCCAAGGTGGTGTCGCCGGACACCTTCGAGCGCCCGATCTATGCCGGCAACGCCGTGCAGACGGTGCAGGCGACCGATTCCAAGAAGGTGATCACGGTGCGCACCTCCACCTTCGCCGCGACGGCCGAGGGCGGTTCCGCGGCGATCGAGCCGGTTTCGGGTCCGACTGAGGCTGGCCTGTCGAGCTTCAAGAGCGAGGCGCTCGCGGTTTCGGATCGTCCTGAGCTGACCTCGGCGAAAGTCATCATCTCGGGCGGCCGCGCGATGCAGAACGCCGAGAATTTCAAGACCTATATCGAGCCGGTGGCTGACAAGCTCGGCGCGGCCATGGGCGCCTCGCGCGCGGCGGTCGACGCCGGCTATGCGCCGAACGACTGGCAGGTCGGCCAGACCGGCAAGGTGGTGGCGCCGGAGCTTTACATCGCGGTGGGGATTTCCGGCGCGATCCAGCATCTCGCCGGCATGAAGGACAGCAAGGTCATCGTCGCCATCAACAAGGACGAGGAAGCCCCCATCTTCCAGGTCGCCGATTACGGCCTCGTCGCCGATCTCTACAGCGCCCTGCCGGAACTCAAGGACGAACTCGCCAAAATCGGACGTTAGGCGAACTGATTTCCTTGCCTGTCTGGTCTCCCACCTGGACGGGCTCCTTGCCGGCGACGGCGCGTCCGTCGTCGGCATTTTTTCGCCGGCGCCCCGAAAGCCGAGGAGAAATTTCCCATGGCGAACCATTCGGAATTGCAATCCTCCCGCGAGGCGATGGATTATGACGTCGTCGTGGTCGGGGCCGGGCCTTCCGGTCTCGCGGCGGCGATTCGGCTGAAGCAGATTGATCCTTCGCTTGCCGTCGTGGTGGTGGAAAAGGGCTCGGAAGTCGGCGCGCATATTCTGTCCGGCGCGGTGATCGACCCGAAGGGCCTCGACAAGCTGCTGCCCGATTGGCGGAATGACCCGGCCCGGCCGCTGACCGTCGAAGTCAATGACGACCGCTTCTATCTGCTCGGTCCCTCCGGCGGCATTCGCCTGCCCAATTTCCTGATGCCGCCGCTGATGAGCAATCACGGCAATTTCGCGGGCTCGCTGGGCAATGTCTGCCGCTTCCTCGGCGCCAAGGCCGAAGAGCTCGGCGTCGAAATCTATCCGGGCTTCGCCGCCACGGAAGTGCTTTACGGCGACAAAGGCGAAGTGCTCGGAATCGCCACCGGCGACATGGGCGTCGGCCGCGACGGTAGCCCCAAGGACAGCTTTACCCGCGGCATGGAGCTGCGCGGAAAGTACACGCTCTTCGCCGAGGGCGCGCGCGGCTCTTTGTCCAAGCAGATCATCGCCAAATTCGGGCTCGACCAGGGCCGCGAGCCCCAGAAATACGGCATCGGCCTCAAGGAGCTGTGGCGGATCGATCCGGCCAAACACCAGCCGGGTCTCGTCCAGCATTCGTTCGGCTGGCCGCTCGGCGGCGGCACGGGCGGCGGCTCGTTCCTCTATCACATCGAGGACAATCAGGTCGTCGTCGGCTTCGTGGTGCATCTGAACTACAAGAACCCGACGCTGTCACCATTCGACGAGTTCCAGCGCTTCAAGACCCATCCGATGGTGCGCGACATCTTTGCCGGCGGCAAACGCCTGGCCTATGGCGCCCGCGCCCTGACCGAGGGCGGCTGGCAATCCGTGCCGAAACTGG
>NZ_JAYSBG010000125.1:5208-9506 GCF_041915505.1 Rhodoblastus sp.
GGCCTTCCTCGGCGGCGCGCTGCTCGGCTGCGCGGCCGGCTTCATGAACGTGCCGCGCATCAAAGGGTCGCACAATGCCGTGCTGTCCGGCATGGAGGCGGCGGAGGCCGCCGCCAAGGCGCTCGCCGCCGGCCGTGCCCATGACGAACTGGCCGATTACGACGCCGGCTGGCGCGCCGGGCCGATTGGCGACGACCTGAAAAAGGTGCGCAACGTCAAGCCGTTGTGGTCGAAGCTCGGCACTTATCTCGGCGTGCCGCTCGGCGGGCTCGACATGTGGCTGAACAATACCTTCGGCCTGACGCTGTTCGGCACGCTGAAGCACGGCAAGCCGGACTACGCCACTTTGAAGCCGCTGAGCGCGGTCAAGCCGATCGTCTATCCCAGGCCCGATGGCGTGCTGACCTTCGACAAATTGTCCTCGGTGTTTCTGTCGAACACCAATCACGAGGAAGACCAGCCCTGCCATCTGAAGCTGAAGGACGCCTCGATTCCGACCGGCGTCAATCTGCCGACCTATGGCGAGCCGGCGCGGCTCTATTGCCCGGCGGGCGTCTATGAAGTGGTCTATGGCGACGAGGCGGCGAAGCAAGACCCGCGCTTCGTGATCAACGCGCAGAACTGCGTCCACTGCAAAACCTGCGACATCAAGGACCCCGCCCAGAACATCACCTGGACCACCCCAGAAGGCGGCGGAGGACCCAATTATCCCAATATGTGAGGGGCGAGAAATTGGCGCTAGGCAAATCCAAATAAAATAGTCGCCCGTGTCTATGATCGATAACGGCATCGTAGCCAACGGGGATAGTGAACCGCGCCGGGTTTGCCGGAGGCTCCAACTTCCAAATAGGCTGGAGCCGTTATGAGCAATACGACGAATAAATATTCGCTTCGCGGACCTTCGGTTCACCCGAGGTTCGCGCCCGCGCGGTGCGGATGGTTTTGGATCACGAAGGCGATCACGACTCGCGCTGGGCGGCGGTATCGTCAGTGGCGTCGAAGATCGGCTGTTCGCCGCATACTCTGCGGGAATGGGTCAACAAGGCCGAAGTCGACAACGGCATTCGTCGGCGTGGACCGTGGCGAAGTTTCGAGGCCGTCGAGTTCGCCACGCTGGAATGGGTCGACTGGTTCATTTATGCCGGAAATGAGGATCTCCTATCAGAAGGACGGATGGAATCTGACAGCGAACATCTTTGAGGAATTCAACGCCGCCAACACGATTACGGGGTATACGACCGGCGACATCCTGCACGCCGAGTTCTTGGCGACAAAAACGATAGGAAAATGGACATTAGGCCCGGTGGCCTATTATGGCGGCTAAGTTTCCAGCGACACCTCAAGTGCATTCTGCCGCGGCGCCATCAACACCAACAAATACGATGTTTGGGCTGTGGGCGGTCTCCTCGGATACAATTTCGGGTGCGTAAATCTAAAAGTGGTGGCCACAGACGAAGTATCGTCTACCGCCTCAGGGGGCACCGCTAGACCCGGTAGGGACAGTGGAACAATCATGAAAGGTTATACGGTCTTCGCTAATCTGAGCTTCCGTTTGTGGGCTCCGGACGAAAACCCAGCTCTCAGCTCGTCGCTGTTCCACAAGTGACGGCGCCTGCAAGTAGCGCCACTTTTGGAGCGACGCTACTTGCGCTCTCCCATCTATCCTGGACTATCGATGCGAACGAAGAACTTTCCCATAGCCGATCGTCAAACCAGCGACCAATTGGCTCCGTGCTCGATTGTCCCACATCAATGGTCCATTGAGGTGAACCGCGCGGCGGCGCGGGCGGCAGGAGGCGAAAGCCGAAAGCGAGCCACCAAAAAAGTTACAGTAATATTTCAATGAGATAGGTGCTCGCAGTTTTATCCTGAATGGCGCGCCATTTTAAAATCGATCAATTACGAGTGATTACAGGTCGCGCTTTTGCACGCCTGCTTCGCGTCGATAAGCACCCGGTGAACGGTCTTGAGAAATTCGCCTCGTGCGAGGCTTTCACGTCAAGCTCGACAAGCCATCCATCCTGCTGCCGACGATCGCGCCCCTGAAAGCGCAGGGCGTGACGGGCGCGCGCCCGTTCCGTCGTGCATGCGGTTATTCCGTCGCCATGTTGTTCAAGGCAATCGGCTTGCCAGACGTCACGCCCTTTCCCGATATTTGACGCGCCCGCCAGTTTCGCGGTTCGGCCCATGGGGTGAATGACATTGCGATCGTTCCGGATTAGCGAGGCTATCGAGCGCCCGGCATCGGCGGCATGCGAGGCGGCGCGCGGGCTTCGGCGAGACGTTCGCCACTTCCTTTCAGGGGCTCGGTCTTCTCGAGATCGTCTCCGATGGCGTCCGACGCGTTTTCAAGCGCATAGCGGCTTTGTATCGCCATCCGGAATTCGGCGCTGGTCCTGAAAGCCGCCCGGGCGCAAAGTCGTGTCAGGCGAGATGTCGCGTTCTTCTTTCGCAGGCTGCTCGATGCCGGCGCCAGGAACGCCCCATGGCGCGGCGCGGTTCGTATTTCCGCTTTGGCGAGCGCGAGCGCATCATTTTTCGGGTCGCAAGAAACGCATAATGCGACGAAATGGGCTTCCCTGGCGTCGAAACTTCGAAATTGCTTCGGCCAGATCGTTTATCGCTTGTGGCGAGAGTTCGATCGGCGCCGTTTCCGCGGACCTGCTTCGCCAAACGGCGAATGCGCGTCTTTCCTCGGCGAGAGCGCGCTCTGCCGCGTCGAGACGTTGGCGTAACGCATCGATTTCAGCATGGAGACGCTCAACGCCGACGCCGGCCAATTCGACGGAAGCGGCGGACGGCGGCGACGGCGTGGGATCCTCGATCATGACGCGTCACACTCCTTCATTTGCCCATCCAGCCTCCGACGCCGTCGCGGACATGCGTGAGAAGAGGCGTCAGACCCCATCCGATGACGGCTCTGGCCCAGTCCATTGGGCGCCGGCCAAGAGAAAAAATCCATAGGCGCGCCCCCGCGCGGTGCGGCGCAACGCGCCACCGAAACCAAACCAATCTTATCTTGCGACCGTTCAGACTTCGTGGAGCCGATTCCACGGCTGGCCCGACGACCGCCGGATTGCGGTTCAAACCGCAGGCCAGGATTTCATCGCGAATTGTTGCTCCAGCCGGATTCGATCGGTAGATCCCGTCGAGCGCGACCTCCGCGGCCGTTTCGTCGAATCGCTGGCGACGACGCAGGTTCTCGGCGGAAAAGGCGCTCACGAGCTCCGGCGAAAGGATCAGCTTCCGCAGGGCCGCGGCGAGGGCCTCGGCATCGTCCCTGCGATAGAGAAGCCCGTTAACGCCATCCTCGACCAGTTCGACAGCGCCGCCCACCTTGCTGGCGATAAGCGCGGCGCCGGAAGCCAGACCCTCCAGCAGCCAGACCGGCTGGTTCTCGACGCAAACCGACGAAAGAAGGGCTACGTCGGCCTGGGCGAGGCGCGCGAGTAATTTTTCGCGAGGGAGACGTCCCGGCGCCACGACCGCGTCGGCCATGCCCTTGTCGTGGAGCAGATCGCACAAGATCGGGTAGAGAGGGCCGTCGCCGGCGATGAGAAAGCTCCATTTTCCGCGCAGGGCGCGATCCGACCAGAGGATGGCCAGCGCCTCGGCCAGAATGTGAATTCCCTTGTGCTCGCCAAGAAAAGCGCCGCAGGCGAAGCGAATCGTCCCACGCGGTTCGCGGAGGCGCGGAGGAATTTGCGACAGATCGATCCCGGACGACAGGATCGTGATGCGGGCCGGGTCGGCGCCGGCCTTGATGAAATCCTCGGCCAGCCCCTTGCTCGGCGCCAGCAGGATGTCGGCGCGGGCAAGCTGCGCCATGGCGTAATCGCGCCGCAGACGCGGCGGCAACTGACCATCCGGAGTCCGCAGGGTTGGCGCACAGAGCGCGCATTGGTCGAAATCCGTGCAAGGCGAGAAATCGTCGCGCAGCAGCGTGCCCTTGAAACAGAACGCCCAGCGGTCGTGCAGCGTTACGACGACTTTTGCGCCAGAAGCCTTCGCAAGCCCGATCAGATTGAGTCCGAGATAGGAAACACTATGAAAATGCACGACATCGGGCGCGAATTCACGCAAGAAACGCGCAAAGGGCCGCTCCGCCGAAGGATTCAAAAAGACGAATTCATCCCGGAGTTTTACGCGCACGCGCGCAACCGAAAGGCCCTCGACGGTCTCGAGCGCAACCGCGGCGGCCCTGCCACGTTTCCAGGAGAAATCGGCGGCAAAGACTTTGACCGCCCAGCCTCGGCGCTGCATGGCTTTGGCCTGCCGGAGGGCGACAATTTCGGCTC
>NZ_JAYSBG010000126.1:0-9421 GCF_041915505.1 Rhodoblastus sp.
AATATGAACATGTTCGGCCGCACCTGGCAGGTGCAGGTCCAGGCTGAGGCGGAGGATCGCAAGAGCGTCGACGACATCTATCGGATCAATGTCCGCTCCAATGACGGCAAGATGATCCCGCTGCGCAACCTCGTGGAAGTGAAGGTGGTGGTCGGGCCCCCGGCGCTGATCCGCTACAACAACCGCGGCGCGGCGACCGTGCAGGGCGGCCCGGCGCCGGGCGTCTCGTCCGGGCAGGCGCTGGCGGCGATGGAGGAGGTGGCGGCCAAGACGCTGCCGTCCGGCTATGCCGGCGAATGGACCGACACCGCCTTCCAGGAAAAGCGGGCCGAGGGCAAAACGGCGATCATCCTCGCCTTCGCCATTCTGTTCGCCTATCTGTTCCTGGTCGGCCTCTATGAGAGCTGGACCATTCCGGTGCCGGTCCTGCTTTCGGTCTCCATCGGCGTGTTCGGCTCCTTCCTGTTCATCCTGCTGGGCGGGCTGACGCTGGACCTTTATGGCCAGATCGGCATGGTCGTGCTGATCGGCCTCGCGGCGAAGAACGGCATTCTGATCGTCGAATTCGCCAAGGAGCAGCGCGAGCGCGGCGTGCCGCTGCTGGAGGCGGCGACCGAAGGCTCGCGCCTGCGGTTCCGTCCGGTGATGATGACCTCGCTCGCCTTCATTCTCGGTCTTTATCCGTTGGTGGTCGCCCAGGGCGCCTCGGAACTGGCGCGGAAGAATGTCGGCACGCCGGTGTTCGGCGGCATGATCCTGGCCTCGGTGGTCGGCATTTTCGCCATCCCGCCGCTTTATGTGGCCTTCCAGGCGATCCGGGAGAAATTCCGGCCCTCGGCGCGGCCGAAAGACGAGGCTCCGCCCCCGCCCGCCGAAACTTCGGGAGCGGGCGCCGCCCAGGCGTGATCGGCGCCGCGCTTTCATCGCGGCGTCGTCAAGACAAGGGACAACAAAGCGTTCCGTCACGGCCTCCGGAGGTTCCGGGAATCCGCGGCGGCCGGGAATGGAGGAAACGACATGAGCGATCTGGTTTTCATAGCCTTCGAGAACGAGCAGAAGGCGGAGGAAGTGCGCGACCGCATCCTCGGGATGCAGCGCGAATATCTGATCGACATCGGCGACGCCGTGATCGCGGTGCGCGACGACAAGGGGCGGGTCAAGCTGAACCAGCTGATGAACACGACAGCCGCCGGCGCCGCGTCCGGCGCGCTGTGGGGCACGCTGATCGGCATGTTGTTCCTGATGCCGCTGGCGGGCGCGGCGGTGGGCGCTGCGGGCGGCGCGCTCGGCGGCGCCCTCACCGATTTCGGCATTAATGACGACGACATGAAGAAACAGGCCAATGACGCGCTCAAGCCCGGCATGGCGGGCCTGTTCCTGCTGATCCGCAAGATGACCACGGACAAGGTGCTGGAAGACCTCAAGGGCGTCGGCGGCACGGTGATCCGCACCTCGTTCGACCATGCGCTGGAAGACAAGCTGCGCCAGTCGCTGGACGCCGCCCCCGCCGCCCCCGCCGCCCCCGCCGCGCCGCCGGCGCCGCCCGCCGAAACCCCTTCCGCCTGACGGATCGCAACGCGCCGCTCGCGCGGCGCGTCCTCCCGGGTCATGCACAGAAATCGCTTCGCGTTTGAATTGACGGCGCTTTCGCGCTCGGGCTAACTTGAGCTTGGGTTTGGCGTCCTTTCAGGCTGCGACATGCAGCGGCAGTGTTTTTCCTTTGTGTTTTTTTCGGTCGCGATGGCGCTGTTCATCGCGGCCGCGAGCGCGATTCCGGCTTTGGCCGGGGCCTGGACGCCCGACCAGGGCCATGGCGAAATCATCGTCACCACTTTTTTCGAACAGGCCAATGTCGCCTATAATCAGGCGGGGCAGTTCACGCCGACGCCGCTCTACCGCAGCGCGCAAGGCTCGGCTTTTGTCGCCTATGGCGTGACCGACTGGCTGGCGGCCATCGTCCGCCCAGGCGTGCAAAGCT
This sequence comes from Rhodoblastus sp., assembly GCF_041915505.1. Taxonomy (GTDB): domain Bacteria; phylum Pseudomonadota; class Alphaproteobacteria; order Rhizobiales; family Beijerinckiaceae; genus Rhodoblastus. The sequence continues at coordinate 1,979 of NZ_JAYSBG010000126.1, forward strand.
CTTCGCTGGCGGCTCCGGCGAGCCAGACTTACACCGGGCTCGGCGACAGCGAGATCGCGGCTCAGGCGCGGGTCTGGCGCGACGAGTCGACGGTGATTTCGGTGCTGGCCGGACTGCGCGCGCCGACCACCGGCGGCGCGACCAATAGCTGGCTCGCCGGGCCGAGCCAGCCGGAATATGACCTGCGCCTGCTGCTCGGCCACAATCTGGCCTTGGCCGGCTATGCGGGCTTTGTCGATTTCGCCGCGGGCTTTCGTCTGGTCGGCGGGACGGCGCCCAATGAGGGCCATTTCGACGCGACTTTCGGGCTTTACGCGACCCCGGACCTGCTGGTGCTGGCTCAGAGCTTCAACACGATTTCCGGCCCCTCGAACAATCCGAACACGCCGCAATGGGCGCAGGCGAAAGCGCAGCTGAGTCTGGTCTATAGTTTGGATCCGTCATGGCGCGTGCAGGGCGGCGGCTTCTTCACCCTTGCCGGCCAGAACGCCTATCGTGAAAATGGTCTGCTGCTCGCGCTGTGGCGGAAATTCTGAGAGGTGGCAAATTCTGAGAGGCGGAATGACCGGACTGGACGATTTGTTCGAGCGCGCCAAGGCGGCGCGGGCCCGCGCCCATGCGCCCTATTCGCATTTTCCCGTCGGCGCGGCGCTGCGCACGCCGGGCGGCGCGATCTTCGCCGGATGCAATGTGGAAAACGCCGCTTATCCGCTGGGCGTCTGCGCGGAAACCGCCGCCATTTCCGCCATGGTCGCGGCGGGCGAAACGCAGATCGCGGAAATTCTCGTCCTCGGACCGGGGCCGGGCCGGATCACGCCGTGCGGCGCCTGCCGCCAGCGTATTGCCGAATTCGCCACGCCCGAAACCCGCGTCCATTGCGCGGATGAGACCGGCGCGGCGCAAAGCCTCGCCTTGTCCGATTTGCTGCCGCTGGCCTTCGGCCCCGTTTCGCTCAGGCGCGACCAGATTTGATTGCGATTCGATCGAATCGCGATCAAATCTAGATTCCTTTGTTGTCGCAGCGTTTTCGCGAACCGAAGGTCCGCGTAAGCGAAAAACCGGCATCCACTTTTTCGCACGCTGCTCTAAGGCAGAAGGCTGCCAGAATACTGATTATTCCGCGATCCAGGGCATCAGCCAGGTTTCGGTGAGCACTTTCGGACCGGCGTGCAGATAGGCGCGGATGTCGGTGCTCTGCCCCGGCTCGACCTGCACGTCGACGAAGGCGCGGAAGCCTCCGATATGGGGATTGGGCATCAGGATGGTGCGGGTGACCTTGCCGACCGAGGCCGCAGCGGAGATTTCCACGCTGTTCGGGTCCTGCGCGTAATAAGCGAGGTCGCCGCCGGCGAAATCGACGATGAAACGGCGCGAGCCGACATCCACCGCCTCGTTGGAGCCAAGCGCCTTGGGGCTGGTCCGCCAGGTGTTGACCACGCGGCCATTGGGCGAGAGGTCGGCGGCGTCGAGCACGGCGCGGATGCTATAGGAATAAGTAAAGGGTTTGTTTGCCTCTGGCGCCGTCTTCGGCGTCCAATAAGTGACGATATTGTCGGCGGTCTCGTCCTTGGTCGCCAACTCCAGCAGTTCGATGCGGCCCTCGCCCCAATCGCCGTGCGGCTCGACGAAATAGGTCGGGCGCGTCTCGTAGGTCAGTTCGAGATCCTGATAATGGTCGAAGGAGCGGTCGCGCTGGACGAGGCCGAAGCCCTGGATATTGTTGTCGGCGAAAGTGGTCATCACCTTGACGCGCGGCGCCCGCAAGGGCCGCCAGATCCATTCGCCCGCGCCGGAATGCATTAGCAGGCCATCGGAATCGTGCAGTTCGGGCCGCCATTCGTCGGGCGTCTTCACGGCGGTATGCTGTTCGTCGGCGTAGAACATCGAGGTGAGCGGCGCCATGCCGAATTTCACATTGTCGCGGCGCGGGAACAGGGTCGCCCCCACTTCCATCACGCTTTCGGCGCCGGGATAGAGGTCGAAGCGGAAGGCGCCGGTGACCGAGGCGCTGTCGAGCAAAGCGTAAATGGTCGCCTTGTCCGGCTCGCTCTCGGAGGTCTCGATCCAGAATTCGCGGAAATTGGGAAATTCCTCGTCGTCGCCGCCCGTGTTCACGGACAGGCCTCGCGCAGAAAGGCCGTAGCTCTGGCCGCGGCCGAGGAAGCGGAAATAGGAGGCGCCGAGGAAGGAGACGATCTCGTCCTGGCTGTGCGGAGAACTGAGCGGATAATGCAGCCGGAAGCCGGCGAAGCCCAGATTGACCGGCAGGTTCTTGTCGAATTTGGTGCGGCCGTAATCGAACAGGCCGGCCGAATAGGGAATCGGCGTGGCGATGCCGTCGCGGATGGTGTTGATCACCACCGCGCGCTTGAAGCCATAGCCGAGATGGAACAATTGCAGCCGATAAGGTCCGGCTGTGATCGGCGATTTCTCGGCCTTGAAGCGAATTTCGCGATAGGAATCGAAATCCAGCTTGGTCAGCGCGTCGGGCAATTTCACGGTTGAGGCGTCATAGGGCGCGGCGGCGAGCTCGCGGGCGCGCTTGACCACATCCTCGAAGCCGAAATGCGCCGCCGGGGGCTGGCCGCTCGCCGCCGCGCCGGGCGCGGGCGTGGGGCCTTGCGCCAGGGCGCGGGAAAAACCATGCGGGGCGAGCGTGACGGCGCCGGAAACGGCGAGGGCGTTGAGCAGGGTGCGGCGGTCGAACTGGGGCATGGGACAGGTCACCGGAGAAAGGCGAGGGCCGCGATGAAATCGGCGCGGCTCAAGCAGTTATCCACGATTTGCGGCCTCCGCAAGGCGCCTGAAGCGCAGGCGCTTAACGGGACCTTTCGGGCGCGGGCGCCACAGGGGCGAAAAAAAGCAAAGCTTGCCAATTTTTCACTTGCGTTCGACTCGCGAATTCATATGTATGGGCCTGCCCAAATCGCACGTGCCTGTGGTCGTGTGTCGGTTGGCGGGACCCCGGACAAGAGGCCGGTGAAACGCCTGAAAATCCAACCGGCAGCCGGAGGCGAACCGGCGAACTCCGTCTGTACGGAGGATCGCGACTTAAAGCAACGACGGACCGGGCTTTTTCGTCTCTGTCGGCCCTCCAAAGGCCGGCTTACCGAAGAGGCTAGTCTTTCTTGCCGGGCGTGCGGAACGGGATTTCCCATTCCAATCGAAGGCCGCTTAAATCTTGGCAGGCGTAACGCCTTCCGAGCTTTTCGCGTCCACGGCGCAGCACCGGACCGTCAGGCGGCGCATCATGCGCGGACGAGCGGTCCTGGACGGCGTTTTCTTCTGCATCTCGCGTCTCCATCGCGCGAGGGCGGACGGCTGGCGCTCGCCCTTCCGAAGCCCTGTAGTTCTGGCGGGAAGCCGCCCTTCGTTGGGATGCCGCGATGACCGATCGTATCCTCGAGTTCCTCCGCAACCGCCGTGAGGCGGGTCTGGATTCCGCTCCTTGTCTCGTCGTCGACCGTGAGGTCGTGCGCGAGAATTATTTCGCCTTCGCCAAGGCGCTGCCGGACACCCGCGTGTTCTATGCGGTCAAGGCCAATCCGGCGCCGGAAGTGCTGGCGCTGCTGGCGGAGCTGGGCTCCTGCTTCGATTGCGCCTCGGTGGTCGAGATCGAGCAGGCGCTCGCCGCTGGCGCGACCCCGGACCGCATCTCCTTCGGCAACACGATCAAGAAGGAGCGCGACATTTTCCGCGCTTTCCAACTTGGGGTTCGCCTGTTCGCGGTCGATTGCGAAGCCGAGGTCGAGAAGGTCGCGCGCGCCGCGCCGGGGGCGAAGGTGTTCTGCCGGATGCTCTGCGACGGCGTCGGCGCCGAATGGCCGCTGTCGCGCAAGTTCGGCTGCGCGCCGGAAATGGCGCCGCGCGTGCTGGAGCATGCTCATCGCCTCGGCCTTGAGGCCTATGGCCTGTCGTTCCATGTCGGGTCGCAGCAGCGCAACCCGCGCATGTGGAACGGCGCGCTCAAGAGCGCGGCGGGCGTGTTCCGCGAATTGGCCGAGCGGGGAATCACTCTTCAGATGGTCAATCTCGGCGGCGGCTTCCCGACCCGCTATCTGAAGCGCGTTTCTGCCGTGCGCACTTATGGCGACGCCATTTTCCGGTCGCTGCGACGACATTTCGGCAACCAGATTCCGGAGACGATCATCGAGCCGGGACGCGGCATGGTCGGCGACGCGGGCGTGATCGAGGCGGAAGTCGTGCTGATTTCGAAGAAGTCGGACGACGACAAGGTGAAGTGGGTCTATCTCGACATCGGCAAGTTCAATGGGCTCGCCGAGACCATGGACGAGATGATCCGCTATCCGATCCGCACGGATTTTGACGCGGATCCGCGCGAGCCCTGCGTGCTCGCCGGCCCGACCTGCGATTCGGTCGACGTGCTCTATGAAAAGGAGCCGTATCTGCTGCCGGTCAGTCTCGAAATCGGCGCGAAAGTGCTGATCGAAGGGACGGGCGCCTATACGACGACCTATTCCGCTGTCGGCTTCAACGGCTTTCCGCCTCTGAAGTCTTATGTGATCTGAGTTCGGTTCCAGGTCTTTCGGTTCCGAGTTTCCCGTCATCACACGCCGCCTGTCGCGAGAGAGGCGGCGGCCTCCTCACCCCGCGCCGGCGCGTTCCGGCCGCGGTTTTCTGCGACCCGAGGAAGGTCACGTCATGAACCAGATTGCGACCCCGTTCGCCGCTCCGATCCCTCTCGCCGCCGGTGAGATCGTCATCCGCGAGGAAGCCGCCCGCGACTTCCTCGCGCGCGAAGCCCTGCTCGACCGCGCCTTCGGCCTGACCCGCTGGCGCAAGACCTGCGAGCGCCTGCGCGAAGGCCGCCTGCCGGCGGAGGGCCTCGCCTTTTCCGCCATCCGCGACAATGTGCTGGTCGGCACGCTGCGGTTCTGGTCGATCGAGGCCGGAACCGTTGATGGTGTGGGCTGCGACGCCTTGCTGCTCGGCCCGATCGCGGTCAGCGAATCTGTGCGCTCAAAGGGCCTCGGCGGCCAGATGATCCGCCTCGGCCTCGACCGCGCCCGCGCGCTCGGCCACAAGGCGGTGATCCTGGTCGGCGACGCGCCTTATTACGAGCGCTTCGGCTTTTCCCGCGCGGGCGCGGAACAGCTCGACCTGCCGGGCCCGGTGGAGCTGGCGCGCTTCCTCGCGCTGGAGCTGGAGCCCGGCGCGCTTTCCGGCGCACAGGGCATGATCCGGGCGACCGGCGCCTTCGCGGCGTCGGAAGGCGAGCGCCGTCTGGCGGCGTAACCTTCTTCAAACCGTCACATCCAATGGCAAGATTCGCTTCGGCGCGGGCGGGGACGCTTGACCCCGCCCGCCGCCTTTGCGAGTAAACAGCCCGTCTTTCCCGCCCCTTTCGCGCCAAGCGAAGCCTCACAGAGAACAGGAAAACATCATGACTGACTGGCCCGTTCATGGCCGTATTTCCGGCCCGATCGTGATGATTGGCTTTGGCTCCATCGGCAAGGGCGCGCTGCCGCTGATCGAGCGTCATTTCGAATTCGACCACAAAAGGCTCGTCGTCATCGATCCGACCGACGTCGATCGCGAGATCGCCGAATCGCGCGGCTATGAATTCATCAAATCGGCCGTCACCAAGGACAATTACCGCGACCTGCTGATTCCACTGCTGACCCGCGGCGGCGGCCAGGGCTTCTGCGTCAATCTCTCGGTCGACACCTCGTCGCTGGCGATCATGGAGCTGTGCCGCGAGATCGGCGCGCTTTATATCGACACCGTGGTGGAGCCGTGGCTCGGCTTCTATTTCGACAAGAATCTCGGGCCGGAAAAGCGCTCCAATTACGCGCTGCGCGAGACGGTGCTGGAAGCCCGCCGCAAGAATCCGGGCGGCACGACCGCCATTTCGACCTGCGGCGCCAATCCAGGCATGGTGTCCTGGTTCGTGAAACAGGCTCTGGTCAATCTGGCCGCCGATCTCGGCGACAAGGCGCCCGAGCCGACAACCCGCGCCGAATGGGCTGCGCTGGCGCAGCGCCTCGGCGTCAAGGGCGTCCATATCGCCGAGCGCGACACCCAGCGCGCCAAGGACCCGAAGCAGCGTGGCGTCTTCGTCAACACCTGGTCGGTGGAAGGTTTTGTTTCGGAAGGCCTGCAGCCGGCCGAACTCGGCTGGGGCACGCATGAGACCTGGATGCCGGAAAACGGCCGCACCCATAAATTCGGCTGCGGCGCCGCTATCTATCTGTTGCAGCCCGGCGCCAACACGCGCGTGCGGAGCTGGACGCCGACTCCCGGCCCGCAATATGGCTTCCTCGTCACCCATAACGAGGCCATCTCGATTTCGGATTATTACACCGTGCGCAATGACAAGGGCGAGGCGGTCTATCGCCCGACCTGCCATTACGCCTATCACCCGGCCGATGACGCCGTGCTGTCGCTGCATGAAATGTTCGGCGCCAATGGCAAGGTGCAGGAGAAGAACCACATCCTGACCGAGCACGAGATCGTCGACGGCATTGACGAACTCGGCGTGCTGCTGTTCGGCCACGCCAAGGGCGCCTATTGGTACGGCTCGCAGCTTTCGGTCGAGGAAACCCGCGAATTGTGCCCCTATCAGAACGCCACCGGCCTTCAGGTCTCCTCGGCGGTGCTGGCGGGCATGGTCTATGCGCTGGAAAATCCGAACGAAGGCATTCTGGAAGCCGACGAGATGGACTACAAGCGCTGCCTCGAAATCCAGACGCCCTATCTCGGCCCGGTGGTCGGCGTCTATACCGACTGGACCCCGCTGCAGGGCCGGCCGGGCTTCTTCGCCGAGGATCTCGACGAGAGCGATCCCTGGCAGTTCCGCAATATTCTGGTGCGGTGAGGCTTCCCCTCTTTGGTCGCTACCGGGGCGCTGGCCGGTGACCATGACAGGTTTTTCGAGGGCGCGATTTCGATCGCGCCCTTTCTGTTTGCCGAATTGTCGCGTTGCGACGCCGGCTTCTAGGACCCGTTCTCGGCAAGAAAACCGCGGACCATGGCGGTCGTCGCCTGCGGGTTCTCCTCCATGATCCAGTGGCCAGACGCCGGAACGACTCCCTCCCGCACGTCGGCAGCCGCGGCGCGCATCACGGTAGCCATCATCCCGCCGAACGACTTCTCGCCCCCGACCGCCAGCACCGGCATCGCCAGACGCGCCCCGGTGGCGAGCCACGCGCGATTGTCGTCCGCATCCTGGTCGAAGGCCGCGAATTGCGCAAAACCCGAATGCATCGCGCCAGGACGGGCGTAAAGCTGCGCGTAGTGAGTCCGGGTCGCCTCAGTGAATTTGGCGGGATCGGCCGAGAACTCATTCCAGAAGCGGTCGAGATAGATCCGTTCGCGGCCTGCGACCAGGCGCTCCATGTCGGGGCCGCCGAAGCGAAAATGCCAGAGAAGCGGGTTTTTCAGAATCTCGTCCCAGGGGCCGACGCCCGGGATCGGGGCGTC
>NZ_JAYSBG010000127.1:0-9393 GCF_041915505.1 Rhodoblastus sp.
GCGCATGTATTCTTCCAGAACAATGATTTGTGACAAAAAAGCAACGTCAAGTATAACAAAGCATAAAAACTCATAATGGGTTTGTAAACCCAGAAAAATATCACCGATTTTGCTACCTTTCGGCATCTCGGCGGCTTTGAAGCAAAAACGGCTGCGAAATAGCCGGCATTTCATCAAGGCCCGGATAGAAACCGCCGACGTTGTCGGGTGGATGCGGTCGCATCTATTCCCGGCGATCGGGCAAATGATGAGCACGGAGGGGAGAATGTCTTTCAAGAACACCGTTGCGGCCGTGGCCTTCGGCAGTCTCGCGCTTGCCGCGACGACGACCGCGTCCTACGCCAATTCCGAAATCCAGCCCGGCATCACCACCGGCATTGCGCTCGGCGCGCCGCTGCCGGAAGGCATCTTCGTCATTCAGATGCCCAACTACGGCTATCGTGACGCGTCGCCCGGCCAGAACGTCGGCGCGCTGGTTCCCGCCTGGACGATCTGGTCGACCCCGTGGACCCTGTTCGGCGGGCATATTCTGTTCGATGTCGCGACGCCAATGGCCAATGTGAATGTCCATGGCGCTCTCAATCGCGGCGGTTTCGCCAATCCGCTGCTCGATTCCCAGATCAAATGGGATCTCGGCAATGGCTTCTTCGGCGGCTTCCACGCCGGCGTCTATCTTCCCGCGCAGACCGATCTGTCTATCCTCGGCATTACCCGCGACTTCGCCTCATTCCAGGCCGTCGGCGCGGTCAGCTATCTCAAGGACGGCTGGAATCTTTCGGCCACGGGCATTTTCGGCACGGGCCGTTCGGGCGACGTGTTCAGCCAGCCCGGCTCATACGCGCCGGATTGGATCAACGTCGACGTGACCGCGACCAAGAAATTCGGCAAGTTCGAATTCGGCTTTGTCGGCTTCGGCTCGGCCGATCTCGATTCGCCGGTTCCGGGTTACGCCAAACAGAGCCAGATCGCGCTGGGCGGCCTCGTCGGCTATGACTTCGGCCCCCTCAATCTCCAGTTCAAATTCACCCGTGACGTGATGGAGCAGAATTACGGCGGCTATGACACGCGCGGCTGGGCCAATATCATCATCCCGCTCTGGGTCGCCGCCCCGCCGGCGCCGGTCGTTGCGGCCAAATATTGATTGCAAAAGCAAGGCGCGGATCAAACCGCGCCTTTTTCTTCGGGGAGGACCAGATGACGGAACGTCACGGCAAATGCCTGTGCGGCAAGACGACCTTCGCCCTGAACGACGACAATCCGACCGTCGCCATCTGCCATTGTACCCATTGTCAGAGATCGACCGGCTCGGCCTTTTCCATCGTCGCGATCGCGCCGCGTGACCGCTTCGTCTGTTCGGGGCCGTTGAAGAAGTTCGAGGATGTCGGCGAAAGCGGCGGCGCGGTGAACCGCTGGTTCTGTGCCGAATGCGGCTCGCCGATCTGGACCGAGGCCTCCGCCATGGCCGAGGCGGCCATCGTCAAGGCCGGCTGTTTCGACGACACCTCCTGGCTCAAGCCGACGCTTCAGGTCTTCTGCGAGTCGCGCGAGGCCTGGGTTCCGCTCGTGGACGGAACCGCCAATTTCGCGCGAATGCCCGGGTGAGCCGGCGGGTCAGGCGATATGCTTGACCACGCCGCCATCGACGCGCAGCGCCGCGCCATTGGTGGCGGAGGCCTGCGGCGAGCACAGATAGACCACCATATTGGCGACTTCCTCGACGCTCGCCAGGCGTTTCAGCAGCGAGGTCGGCCGATGTTCGGCGATGAAGCGCGCCTCCATTTCCGGCTGGGTGAGGCCGGCTTCCGCCGCCATTTTGGCGAAGAAATCGCCGACGCCTTCCGAGCGGGTCGGCCCCGGCAGCACGGAATTGACGGTGACGCCGCTGCCGGCGGTCAGCTCCGCCACGCCGCGCGAGACGGCGAGCTGCGCGGTCTTGGTCATGCCGTAATGAACCATTTCGGGCGGCGTGTTGAGGCCGGATTCGCTGGAGATAAAAACGATCCGCCCCCAGTTCTTTTCGAGCATTTTCGGCAGATAGAGCCGCGCCATGCGCACGCCGCTCAGGACATTGGTCTCGAAGAAGCGCAACCAGTCGGCGTCGGGAATCTCGAGGAAGGGTTTTGGTTCGAAAATGCCGAGATTATTGACGAGAATATCGGCCTCTTTGACCTCAGCCGCGAATTGCTCCGCGCCCTCGGCCGTGGCCAGATCGGCGGCGACGCCGATGGTTTCGGCGCCGGAGACTTCCGCGCGCAGTTTCGCCACCGCCTCGTCGACGCGGGCGGGATTGCGGCCATTAACGATGACGCGCGCGCCGGCCTCTGCGAGCCCCTTGGCGATGGCGAAGCCGATGCCGGAGGTGGAGCCCGTGACAATCGCCGTCTTGCCGCTCAAATCGATCTTCATGTCATGTCTCCAGACCTATTCCGCCGCTTCCGCGAAAAAATCCTCCAGCAGGCGCGCGAAACGCGCCGCATGTTCGATCTGTACCCAATGGCCGCAGCGGCTGAACACGTGAAGTTGCGAGCGTTCGATCCAGTGCAGCAGGGTCAGCGAATTGGAAAGCGGGATCACTTTGTCGTCGCGGCCGTGAATGATCAAGGTCTCGTGCGGCAATGCGCGAATGTCGGATTCCGCGCTCGCCATGGCGTCGACCCAGCGTTGGCGCGGCGCCGGGAACATGGCGGCGAAACTGTCCTGAAAACCGGGCCTGACGCTGGCGCGATAGCGCAAATCGGCCAGTTCGTCGTTCACCAGCGCGCGGCTGTAAGCGAAAATGTCGAGCAGGCTTTTCATATTTTCAAGCGAGGGCTGATAGCCCCAGACGGCGTCGAGCCCCGGCGTGATGGGGAAGGGCACGCCGACGCTGCCCATCAGGACCAGCCGACCGACGCGGTCGGGATGACGGATGGCGAGCGCCAAGGCGATGGCGCCGCCGAAGGAATTGCCGACAATATGCGCCTTTTGCAGGCCCAACGCGTCGAGCAGGCCGAGAGCCTGGTCGACCCAGGCGTCGAGGTCATAGGTCATGCCCGCCGGCCGTTCGGTGAAGCCGAAGCCGACCATGTCGGGCGCGATGACGCGAAAGCTCTTGGCCAGTTCCGGAAGCGCGAGGCGCCAATTGGCCCAGGCGCTCACTCCTGGGCCGGAGCCGTGAATGAACAGGACCGGAAAACCCGCGCCCTGATCGTGATAATTGGTCTGAATGCCGGCGGCGCGGATCGACGCGGCAATTTCGGGATTGGTCTGTTCCAATGGCGATCCTCCCGGAGGCCTTCTTGCGAGGGTTTTCTTTTCGCGCAGCCTAGTCGATAATTTTATCGACACAACGAAAAATATCGATATTTTTGCAAACCCGCTTTTGCCTCGCGCGCAAGGCGGCCATGCGATCAGGTTTCGGGGGCAAAAGATGACCGGGGCAATTCTCGCCAATTCCTTCAAGGCGGCGCTGAAGCGCGGCGAAAAGCAGATCGGACTCTGGCTCGCCATGGCCGATTCCTATTCCGCCGAGATCTGCGCCGGCTCAGGCTTCGACTGGCTGCTGCTCGATGGCGAACATTCGCCGCTCGACCTGCGGACCATGCTGGCGCAATTGCAATCGGTCGCGCCTTATCCGGCTCATGCCGTCGTGCGCCCGCCGACGGGCGATCCCGTCCTCATCAAGCAGATGCTCGACATCGGCGCGCAATCGCTGCTGATTCCGATGGTCGAGACGCCGCAGCAGGCGGACATGCTGGTGCGCGCCACGCGCTATCCGCCGCACGGCTTTCGCGGCGTCGGCGCTGGTATTGCGCGCGCGGCGCGCTGGGGCCGCGTCGGCGATTATCTCGATCGCGCCAATGACGAGGTCTGCCTGCTGCTGCAGGTGGAGACGCGAGCGGGCCTCGACAATCTCGAAGCCATCGCCGCGACCGAAGGCGTGGACGGCGTGTTCCTCGGCGCGGCGGATCTGTCAGCCTCCCTCGGCCATATCGGCCAGCCGCAGCATCCCGAGGTCGTGGCGGCGATGGAGCGCGCCATCGCGACCATTCTCGCCCATGGCAAGGCGCCCGGCCTGCTGGCGACGGATGAATCCGTCGCCGCCAGTTCTCTGGCGCAGGGCGCGCGTTTCGTGGCGGTGGGCGTCGACGCCTTGCTGCTTGTCAAGGCGACGCAGGATCTGGCGCGCCGCTTCAAGGCCGACGCCCCGGCCTCGTCCGGGCCCTCGCCTTACTGAAGCGGTTCAGTTCAGCTCGATCTTGTGCTTGCGCAGCCGATAGGCCAGCGTGGGGCGGCTGATGCTGAGCAGGCGCGCGGCGAGCGAGAGATTGCCCTTGGCTTCCGCCAGCGCCAGCCGCAGCATCCGCGCCTCGGTTTCCGCCAAGGCGGGCAGGCCGCCTTCGGGCGCGGCGGCCTCGGCGTCAAGACATCCGGTCGCCGGCAGCAGCGCGCCATTGCGACGGATGACGAAGGTGTTGGAGTGGAAATCCTCGCCATTGGTGAAGAGGTGCGAGATGTCGAGGGCTCCGTCATCGGCCAGGATCACCGCGCGCTCCACGATATTTTCCATCTCGCGCACATTGCCCGGCCAGCCGTAATTGATCATGGCGTCGACCGCGCGTTCGCGGAAGCCGGTGATGGTCTTGCCGTGTTTCTTGGCGGCGCGTTGCATGAACCAGTTCATCAGCAGCGGAATGTCGTCGCGGCGATCGCGCAGCGGCGGCACGCGGATCGGGAAGACGTTCAGCCGATAGAACAGATCCTCACGAAAGGTTCCCTCCTTCACGGCTTCGCACAGATTGACATTGGTCGCGGCGACGATGCGGACGTCGACCTTGCGGACGCGGGTGTCGCCGACGCGCTCGATCTCGCCTTCCTGCAAGGCGCGCAGCAGCTTTCCTTGCGCGGTATAGCTGAGCGTGCCGATCTCGTCGAGAAACAGGGTGCCGCCATGGGCGCGTTCGAGCCGGCCGGGACGCGAGGCCACCGCGCCGGTATAGCCGCCCTTCTCGACGCCGAACAATTCGGATTCGACGAGCTGTTCAGGAATGGCGGCGCAATTGACCGCGACGAAGGGCCCGCGCGCTCTTTTGCTCAGCCGGTGGAGATTGTGCGAAAAAATCTCCTTGCCGACGCCGCTTTCGCCGAGGAACAGCACGGTGGCGTCGGTCGGCGCGACCTTTTTCACCAGATGGCAGACCGTGTTGAAGCCGCCGGAAATGCCGACCATGCCGAAGGAATTTTCCCGGCTGGCGGCGGCGCGGGCCGCGAACAGCGCCTGCGGCGCCGAAGCCTGCGTCGCTGGCGTCCATTTGACGAAATCGCCGATTTGCAGGAAGCGCAAATCCTCGCGCGCATCCTCGCCCCATTCCTCGACGGGGCGGCCGACGACGCGGCAGCGGTCATGGCCGAGCGCCTTGCATTCGGTCTCGCGCCACAGGATTGGACGGCCCATGAAAGTGCTGGTATAGCCGCAGGCATAGCCGACCAGCATCCAGCACGAGGGCTCCTCGCCAATGCCGTAGGAGGCGACATGGGCCTCCGCCTCGGCGCAATCGATGAGGGCGAAATCGCCGAAATAATGCCCGCTGCCGACGTCAATTTCGAGCGCGAGCGGCTCGCAATGGACGATGCCTTCGAGCGAGACGAGCTGCGGCCCGGCCAGGAAATGATTGTAGCAGCCACAGGACGAGCGCAGCTTTTTCGCCATTTCGGCGTCGCGCGCGCCGGCCTGGTAACCGATGCGGGTGACGATGCCGCGCGCGGTTTCCTTGCCCAGGCTGTCGATCAGTTCCTGGCGCAGCGCGCCGAGAGAACTGACGTGCATCAGCATCATGCGCTGGTCGTCGAGCCAGATGCGGCCCTGCTGCGGGGCGAAGCGCAAGCGATTGGCGAGGTCGTGAATCTCTGGGACGCGAAGGTCGCCGAGTTCCGCGCTAGCCGCGCCGATCACGCGCGGCGCCGATTTCGCCGCCAAGCGCTTGGCGGTCGCAGGATTGGTCAGCATCCGGGCCCCTCCCGTGCCCTGCCGCGGCGAAAGGCTTGTCCGGCGCCGGCGCGAACAATGGCGCGCCGGAGGCAAGACAAACAGCGCCTCGATGCAAGGCTGTGGCTTCGCTCCCTGGCCGCGCGCTCTTGTTTTTGTCGCGCGGCCTTCGGTCCTGTGTACCATCCGGGGGCGTGGGGAGCAAGATAATATCGATATTATTCCATATTGACGACTCTGGGTTTTCGGGCGCGTTTCCGACAGTCACGGGTCAGAAAAATTTGTCGTAATGGATCCGGTCGTGGGGCGCCTTCCAGCGCATGACCAGAAGGTCCTGCATCGCCTCGATCATCGGCGGCGGGCCGGCGAAATAGAATTCGCATCGGTCCGGGGCGGCGAGCGTCTTTTCAACCTCCTGATGCAGGAAGCCGCGCGCGCCGCTCCAGGCGCTGGCCTCCGGTTCGGCCGAGAGCACGGGCGCATAGTTCAGGGCCTTTAGTTCCTGCGGCGCGAACAGCGACGGCGCGCACAGCGATTCCGCCGTGCGCGCGCCTTCGAACAGCCGGATCGTCCGGCCGCCTTGCGCGAGCGCGGCGCGGGCGACCGAGACGACCGGGCCAATGCCGGAGCCGCCGCCGACGCAGATGATCTCGCGATCCTTGTCGGGACGGAAAAAGGCCCCGCCATAGGGCGCGTCGAGCATGATGACATCGCCTTCGCGCAGGGTGTCGAACATGGCGGCGCTACCGCCGCCGTCCGCGACCTTGCGAATGATGAAACGCCAGTCGCCGTCGGCATTGGGCAGGTTGGACATCGAATAAGCGCGCGGGCCCGCGACGCCCGGCGGATGGAAAATCGCATATTGCCCGGGCAGGAAAGCGGCGGGCTCCTGCGTGTGGAAGGTGAATTCCGCCATGCCGGGCGCGATCTCCCGCCGTCCGGTCAGGCGCGCCTGCCGGCGGCGCGTCGAAATCGGCGGACGATAATCGTCGGCGCAGCGCACGCGGATGACGCAATCGGACAAGGGCCTGGATTGGCAGGCGAGGCGTTTGCCGCGCTTGCGCTCGCGCTCGCTCAGGCCGGGCGCTTCCGGCCAGAGCGTTTGCATCTCGCCGGAAACCAGTTCGAACCGGCAGCTTCCGCAGCCGCCGACGCCGCATTCGTAGGGAAAGCCTGCGCCGGCGCGCAAGGCGCCGCGCAGCAGGGAGTCTTCGTCGGCGGCGACGAAGAATGTCGCGCCGCCTTCAATTTCGATCTTGTGTTTCATTTTATGTTTCATGGAGCGCGGACCGTCACAGGCCATAGGAGCGGCGCAGCTCCGCGCAGCCGTCCTTCGCGGCTTGCGCCGCGCCGGGCGAGTCGGGCAGATGCGCGCAATAGGCGTCGATCGCGGCGTCGCCGAGCGGCGCCCATTTGGCGAGCCAATCCGCCAGCACCTTGTCATTGCCTTCGGTCTGCAGCGCGAATTTGACCAAAGCCCCGGTCCAGCGGCGATGACGGTCGGCGTCGGCGAGCTGGGCGTCGGTGAGCAGGCCGAGCAAAGTGTCGCCGTTATGGCGGCCCGCCTGTCCAAGCGCACGCAGAACGGCCTCTTCGACAGCCGGACGCGCGACGAGATTCAGCGCGACAAAGCTCTCGCCCCAGTCATAGGCGACGAGGGCCTTTTCGACCAGTTCGCGAAAGCCCTGCCAGGCCGGATCGTTCTCCCATTTGTCGCGCTCGCCGGCGCCGAAGCCGAGATCGTCGAAGCTGTTCGACAATTCCCTGGTGCGATAGGCGGTATGGGTCAGCCAGCGCAGGGTGTCGGCGGTCTGGTAGGTGCCGCAGTTCGAAATGGTCGAGGCCGGCGCGATCTGGCAGAGATAGGCCGAGCCCATCTGCAAGGCGTGGAACAGGTAGCGGCCGGGCGCGTAAAGCCGCGCCAGATGGCGCGCCCAGCCATGATCCAGCATGGCGTCGTGGCCGCGCGCGGAAAACTGGTCGAACAGGCCGTAGACATAGTTCTCGTGGCCGTCCTGCAGCATGTTGTAGGTGCGGTAGATGATCTCGTCCGGGTCGCGGAATCCGTTCCAGTCGGCATGTTTCAGCGGACTGGCGTTGCGGTTCTGCTTGAACCATAGCGCCATCGGCATGTTCGGATCGAGTTCGAACGGCGCGTCGGGACGGTCGGTGCTGTAGTGCAGATTGGTCGAGACGATCTCATATTCGCTCGGCTTGCGGCGCCGCGCGGCGAGATGGCTCCAGGTCTTCAGCGGCTGGAGCACGGCAGGCTGGGTCATGGCAAACTCCCTCGATGGTTCTCTTTGTTGGTCTTGATTTGCGGGTGCGTCGGATCAAAGCGTCTTTTCGTAATAGAAGCGGACGTAATCGTCGGTCGTCTCGATGCGGCCGGCGAAGGAGCCGAGATTGACTTCCAGCTCCGCCATTTTGAACGGCCGTCCGAGCGCGCGCTCCAAAGTCTCGCGGCGCAGGATCATCTCGCCCTCGGTGTCGATGCGGACATAGGCGATCTTGTCGTCGACGCGGATCTGCTTGCCGGGATTGTCCTCCTCGGCGGCCTCGATCACGCCGGCGGTGATGGGGCCGGCGCGCAGGATCGGACCGACGCGATTGTTGCGATAGCCTTCCGCGACCTTGTTATTGCTCATGATGTTCCTCCCAAGAATTAGGGCCATCGACCCTAGGGGTTGATGGCTCCGCGCCGACGGGCGCGGCGACGGCTGACGCCGGCGGGCGCCTTTTCTTCCGCCGGAAGAAAAGGCAAGCAGATCATGTGTGGGCAAAGAGCGGCGTGACGCCCTCGACTTCGATCAGGACATTGTCGCCCTCGACCTTCACCGGATATTCGGCGAGGCGGCAGTCCGACGGATTGACCCCGGCGCCGGTCCTGGCGTCGAAGGTCCATTGATGGGCGCGGCACATGACGACGCGGCCGTCGAACTTGCCCTCGGATAAGGGGATGTCCTGATGCGGGCAGATGCCCTGGAAGGCGTGGATCTCGCCGCCTTCGGGCCAGACCAGCAGGATGATCCGGCCCGCGACCTCGACTTCCGTCATGTCGCCTTCCCAGAGATCGTCCAGCGTGCAGGCGTGTTGAAAGCCCATGCCGCTCACGCCTCCGCGAAGATGAATTCGAGCGTCTCCATCGGCTTGATGTCCGTCTCGTGCAGACGGGCCTCGCGCGGATAGAAGGTCTCGCCGCCCTGGCGACGCACCCGGATCACCTTGCCGGGCTGCGGCGCGACGCGGCGGTTGATCGAGTGATGCGCGGCGGCCGCCGCCACCTCGTCCATGGTGTTGTCGGTATCGACCGGAACCAGCAGCAGGACGAAATCGTGCTGGAAATTGGAAACGATGGGGAACAGGGCCATTTTCGGGTCCTCTGAAAGTTGGAAGGAGACGCCGGCGTCAGCCGGCTAGGAACGAAC
>NZ_JAYSBG010000128.1:0-9387 GCF_041915505.1 Rhodoblastus sp.
TCCCCGGCGCCATTCTGTTCGACCTCGCCAATGGCGGCGACAAGAATTTTTGGCGCGAGCCCGTCTATTGGCGACTGGGCCAGGCGGCGGCGAGAGCGGCGGCGCTCGATTTCGCGCTCGGCAGCCATGGCGCCGGCTATGGCGCGACGCTCGCCGATCTCAAGGGCGGGCTGGGCTCGGCCAGCGCCGAGACGCCGGACGGCTTTCGCGTTGGCGCGCTGGTCGCGGTCAATGCGGTCGGGCAGGCCACCATCGGCGACACGCCGCATTTCTGGGCGGCGCCCTATGAGCGCGACGGCGAATTCGGCGGGCGGGGCTGGCCCGCCGCGCTTCCGCCGGACGCGCTGGCGCTGAAGATGAAGGGCGCTGCGCCGCAAAACACCAACATCGCCATTGTCGCCACCGACGCCGCCTTGACCAAGGCCGAGGCGAAACGCATGGCGATCATGGCGCAAGACGGGCTGGCGCGGGCGTTGCGGCCGGTTCACGCGGCGATGGACGGCGATGTGGTTTTCGCCGCCTCGACCGGCGGCGCGCAGGGCGCGGTCGACCCTGTGACGCTCACGCGGATCGGCGCGGCCGCCGCCGATTGCCTGGCGCGGGCCGTGGCGCGGGCGGTTTACGAGGCCGCGCCCCTGCCCTTCACGAACGCCCTGCCGAGCTGGCGACGGAAATTCGGCGGCTGAGCCGCTGCGGCGCGGGCCATGCTCCCGTCAGCATCGCCGCTTGCGTGCGAGGAACGAGTTCGTTTTCTACGCGCAAAATCCGCGCAAAATTTTAGATTAGTCGCCATCTTTTTCTGCACGACTGCGCACATGTACTTCATACATTTCGTCAGCACGAAAAAAATGTGGCCTAATTATCACATATGGAAGGGAAAATTCGCTTTTATGGAAAGTGATCTATAGCACGATCGCTCTTCGCGTTTTTTCTGCTCGCCTGACAATAAGCTGTTTTATAACGATTTTTTTGTCACAGAAATACGATATCGGGCGGATTTCCATTTTCGATTACATAGGCTCCAGGCGCTTTGCCAGCTTTTTGGGCATCCTCAATACTGGATCGACGCGCCGGATCGGGCGATCCTCTCCACCGTATATCGCTCCGACGGATTTTTGGGGACGCCGTGAAAAAGCCCATGACCGCCGCGCTCTTCGCAATGGCTCTTGCCGGCTCTGCGCATGCCGCGGATCTGGCCTCGGCGAAATCGCCGGAAGCTGACGCGTCCAAGCCGAGCTGTTTCGACAGTTTCGAGACCTATCTGAAATCCACGATTCGCGATTGTCCTCTCAGCTACGGCCCGCTGACGCTCTATGGCACGCTCGACGGCGGTTATGGCTACGAGCAATGGGGCACGGCGATGGGCGTCAACGCCGACAAGCCGAATTATGCGATCCAGCGCAACAGCACGCGCCCGATGTGGCTATGGTCGCCCAACGGATTGAGCACCTCGACCATCGGCGTGCGTCTCGCGCAAAAAATCTTCGGCGACTGGGAACTGGTCGGCGCCGCGGAAGCCGGTTTCAATCCCTATACGTTCCGGCTGGTCAACGGCCCGCAATCCCTGGCGGACAACAATTTTTATCGCACCGCCTATCAAAGGACGGCGTTCGACTCGGCCCGCGCCGGCCAGTGGGACAACGGCCAGGGGTTTGTCGGAATCAGCAATCCCACTTACGGCACGCTGACCTTCGGCCGCACGACCCTGCTCTCGCAGTCGGCGCTCGGCGCCTATGATCCGGTGGCTTCCGTCGCCTTTTCGCAAATCGGTTTCACCGCGCTTTACGCCACTTTCGGGGCCAGTCCGACGTCGCGCATCAATACCGCGATCACCTACCGCCTGACCTACGAAAGCTTCCGCATCGCCTTCCAAGCGCAGGTCGGCGGTTACGAACAAGGCAATGCCGCGACCGCGCAATATCAGGGCCAGGTCGGCTTCGATTACGGCAAATTCACCTTCGACGCGATCGGCGGCTGGGCCCAGAACGCCTTGACCTTCGCGAGCTATGGCGGCGCGACCATGCCGGCTGGCTACGATCCGAACTCGATCGTGCGCGCGACCGTTTCGAACACCGGCGGCCTTGAATTGCTGGCGCGCTATCAATGGGAGAAGTTCAGGTTCTTTGCGGGCTATATCTGGTCGAACACGACCAATCCGACGGACACCTCTTATCCCGGCGGCCTGCCGACCATCGCCTCAGGCATCGTCGTGCCGCCGGGCTCGGTCACGGTCAATAATTTCACCGTCCCGCGCGTTCTCAACACCGTTTGGACCGGTTTTCGCTATGCGATTCAGAACAATCTCGACTTTTCCACCGGCATTTACTGGGAGACCCAGAATAATTTCCAGCCGTCAACCGCAGCGGCCTGCACCGGTTCCGGAACATCCACGAGCGCCACCCGTTGCACGGGAGGCCGCTGGTCCTATTCCCTACTGCTGAACTATCGACCCGTTCCGCGGATCGACGTCTATGGCGGCGTACTGTTCTCGAATATTTACGGCGGCGTCGCCAGCGGCGCATCGCATGCCGAAAACATTGCCCCCACCGTTGGCGTTCGCTTCCGGTTCTGATCCCGGCTCAGCCGGGATTGCCGCCGATGCAGCCCTTGTTGCAATCGTCGGGATCCCGGCTCAAGCCGTCGTTATCGCCGTCGCCGGGATGGGCGTATGGCTTGAGCGACGGGCCGGGAGCTTGTTCGGCGGGCTGCGCCTGGACGGCGGGCGCGGGCGTCGGATGATGGCGCGTCTCGGCGCTCGCGGCGTACGGCGCGCCGGCAAGACCGAGCGCGATGGTGAAAACGAGGACGTTTTTCATAAGGGCCTCCTGATTCCGGCGCCTTTGGCGAATTCTTTGCAGCCAACCTTCGGCCACTTTTCTCAATGATCCCGTTATATATGAATGGTGTTTTCGTCACTGTAAACTAAATTATTTTTTATTAGATCGTTTTATTTGTATAAATTATGTAATAGTTGTATCGATATACGATTTATTCGCCGAAATAAGCATGCTTTTTGGCATTTTTACATATGCATTACAGACATAATTCCTGCAACACTCGCGTTTATATGCCGTTATAAGCGCATAAACACATTTAACTGACGCCAATGATGGTAGCCGCTTGAGGTCTTTCCTGCATCTTTGAAGCACCTCGAGCACGTGACCGGCGAAACGTTCGAGCCAACTCTCCCGTGAGCAGCGCCGCAACACGATCGGTCTTTGCATCAAATCGCGCGACGCCGGCGCACCCTCCTGTCAAGAGCAAAAACTGTGCAAGAACCGCAATGTAAATCGCAATTTTAGTGGCAAAGAAACAGGAGCCCGTCGAATGTTTGCGCTTGCCATCGTGATGTAATGCCGTAGTGTTTTGGCTGTAATCGGCTCTATTTTGGCGCCGTCGTGATTGGTCTCAACGTAGGGGGTGAGAATGAGGCGTCGGATGCTTGCGGCGGCGGGAGGTCTGCTGTTTTCCGCTTTTACCGGACTCGTTCCGCCGGCTTTTGCAGAACAGCCCGCCGCTACCGGCCAAACGGCGGCGCTCGCTGGCGTAACCCATGTCGCGGTCGCCGCGAATTTCATCGAGCCGGCGCGTGAGATTGCGACCCTTTTCAAGCAAAAGACCGGCCACGAAGCGATTCTGATTTCGGGCGCCTCGGGCGCCTTCTTCGCCCAGATCACCCACGGCGCGCCGTTCGAAGTTTTCCTCTCGGCCGATGAGGAGCGTCCCCGCCTTGCCGTCGAACAAGGCTTCGCCGTCCCCGAAAGCCGCTTCACTTACGCCATTGGCAAGCTGGTGCTGTGGAGCCGCGTCATTGATGTGACGGATGGCGAAGCCGCGCTCAAGGCCGGTAATTTCAACAAGTTGTCGATCGCCAATCCCGCCGCCGCGCCCTATGGCGCCGCCGCCGTTGAGACCATGAAGGCTCTCGGCGTCTTCGACGGCATGCAGGGGAAGATCGTGCAGGGCTCGAGCATCGCCCAAGCGTTCCAGTTCATCGACACCAAGAATGCCGAACTCGGCTTTGTCGCTTTGGCCCAGCTTTATGGAAATAACGAAGGCACCCGCTGGGTGGCGCCGGACAAGTTCCATACGCCGATCCGTCAGGACGCGGTTCTGCTGACGAACGGCGCGAACGACGAGGCCTCAAAGGCGTTCGTGACCTTCCTCAAAAGCCCGGAGGCGCTCGCGATCATCGAGCGTTTCGGCTATGCTTTGCCGTAATCGCGTATGAACGATCTCTGGCAATTGTGGTCGCCGGTCAAGCTGACCCTTGAACTGGCGAGCATTTCGACCTTGACGCTTTTGATCGTGGCGACGCCGTTGGCCTGGTGGCTGGCGCGCTCCAAGGCCAGATGGAAGGAGATCGTTGCGACGCTGGTCTCGCTGCCCATGGTGCTGCCCGCGACCGTGCTCGGCTTCTATGTTCTGATCGCGCTCGGGCCGAATGGTCCGGGCGGCGGCATCGCCTCGTTCTTGTGGGGCGGGCGCACCTTGGCCTTTACCTTCACGGGCCTTGTCATTGGCTGCATCATCGCTTCGCTGCCGACGGTCGTGCAACCGATCCGCAACGCCTTCGCGGCCATCGGCGACCGCCCGCTCGAAGCGGCGGCGACCCTGCGCGCGTCGCCGTGGCAGGCGTTCTGGCGCGTCGCTCTGCCGCTCGCCAGTCCCGGCTTTCTCTCGGGCGCGGTGCTGGGTTTTTCCCATACGGTCGGCAATTTCGGCGTCGTGCTGATGATCGGCGGCAATATTCCCGGCCGCACCCGCGTCATGTCCACCGCGATTTTCGATTTCGTCGAGGCCATGCAATGGGATCAGGCCAATATTCTGGCGGGCGGCATGGTGGTGTTCGCCTTTGTCGTGATCCTGTCGATGATCCTGATCGAGAAGCGTTTCGCAAGGATGCGCGGATGAGCGAGACCCATACGATCCGCGCCAAATTTTTCAATGTCCTCGGAAATTTCACCCTCGATGTCGACTTTGCGGCGCCCGCCAAGGGCGTCACGGCTCTGTTCGGCCCGTCCGGCTGCGGCAAGACCACGGTCATCCGGTGTATCGCCGGATTGATCCGGGTGACGGACGGCTTTTGCGACATCGACGGCGACATCTGGCAGAAGCCAGACCGAACCTTCCTCCCGACCCACAAGCGACCGCTGGGCTATGTCTTTCAGGAGGCGAACCTGTTCCCGCATCTTTCGGTGCGCAAGAACCTGCTGTTCGGCGCGCCGAAAGAAAAGCCGAAGGACCGGCCGGAAATCGACTTCGACGAGGTGGTCGATTTGCTCGGCGTCCGGCATCTGCTGGATCGCGCGCCGCGCAATCTCTCGGGCGGCGAGCGGCAGCGCATTGGCATCGGCCGCGCCTTGCTGACGCAGCCCAAGGTTCTGCTGATGGACGAGCCGCTCTCGGCGCTCGACCGCAGGACCAAGAGCGAAATCCTGCCCTTCATCGAAAAGCTGCGCGATCATTTCGCCGTTCCGATCTTTTACATCACCCATGACATGACGGAAGTGGAACGCCTGGCGGACCAAATCGTCCTGCTCGACAAAGGCCATCTGGTGGCGTCGGGGCCGCTGGCGGATTTGCAGAGCGATCCATCCTCGCCGCTGTCAAGCTCGCGCGAGGCGGCCGTGACCCTGCACGGCGTGGTCGAAAGCTTCGACGATAAATTCGGCCTGCTCAATCTGACCATTCCGGGCGGACGCCTGATTGCGCCGGCGCCGCCCGCCTATGTCGGCGAGCCGCGCCGCATCCGCATCCTCGCCAGCGATGTGAGTCTTGCGCGGGAAAATCCGGGCCGCAGTTCGATCCTGAACGTGTTTCGCGCCAAGGTGGTCTCGATGAAGGCGCTCGATCCCTATGAGATCGTAGCGGTGGTCGCTTTGGGCGAACAGGGCGAGGGCGCGCGCCTGCTGTCGCGCATGACCCGCAAATCCTGGGAAGAGCTTGGTTTCACCGAGGGCCAGACCGTGTTCGCCCAGGTGAAATATGTCGCGCTGGGCGCCGGCCGCGGCGAGCCGGAGGAATAGCGAGCGAGCCCCACGCGAAGCGCGGAGAGGCGTCGGCAACTCTTTTTTGCTGTCCGATCAACAGGAAAATCGGGCCTCTCGCCGCCACCGCTCGACGCCCGGCGCAAGAAGCGCTCAGATGAACAGTTGACATTTTTTATAGATTTAAAATAATTTTCCAGTCGGCGATCGCGCCTGCGACGCCGGACGATGAAATTGCGATGAAAGGCTGTTCGACCATGAAACGGAAACTTCTGGCCCTCGGGGCGGCGATTGGCGCGACCCTTGGCCTCGCGGCTCCCCTCGGCGCCGGAACGGCCGCCCAGGCCGCCGAGACGCGCCTTCTCAACGTCTCCTACGATCCCACGCGCGAACTCTACACCCAGTATGGCGAGCTTTTCAGCAAGAAATACAAGGCCGAGACCGGCGCCGCCGTCACCATCGAACAGTCGAACGGCGGCTCCGGCAAGCAGGCGCGCTCGGTCATCGACGGCCTCAACGCCGACGTCGTGACCCTGGCGCTCGGCTGGGATATCACCGCCATCGAGCGCGCCGGCCTGATCAATCCGGGCTGGGAGAAGAAGCTGCCCAACAATGCGGCGCCTTACACCTCGACCATCGCCTTCCTCGTCCGCAAGGGCAATCCCAAGGGCATCCACGATTGGAAGGACCTGTTCAAGCCGGGCGTCCAGGTCATCACCGCCAATCCGAAGACCAGCGGCGGCGCCCGCTGGGTGTTTCTCTCGCTCTGGGGCGCTCTCGGCAACGCCAAGACACACGACTTCTCGACCGCCAAGGGGCAGGAAGAGGCCGTTGCGGCCGCCGCCGCGGCCAAGGACTTCCCGATCTACCAGAACCCCGAGGTTCAGGCCCAGATCGCCGAATTCTTCAACACCCATGTCCCGGTGCTCGACGCCGGCGCCCGCGGCTCCACCGTCACTTTCGCCCAGAAGCAGATCGGCGACGTGCTGCTGAACTGGGAAAACGAGCTGTGGCTGGCCCGCGACGAGTTCGGCGCCGAGAAATTCGACATCGTCTATCCCTCCGCCAGCATCCTGACCGAGCCGCCGGTCGCGGTGGTGGACAAGGTGGTCGACCAGCGCGGCACGCGCGCCGTCGCGGAAGCCTATCTGAAGGGTCTCTACACCCCCGAGGCGCAGGACCTCATCGGCCAGCTCCACTATCGGCCGCGCAATCTCGACGCCTTGAAGAAATATAGCGTCGACCTGCCGGCCATTCCCTTCTTCACCATCGACGAGACCTTCGGCGGCTGGACGAAGGCCCAGACCACCTTCTTCGCCGACGGCGGCGTGTTCGACCAGATCTACAAGCCCGCAAAATGAGCCCAAAGGCGCGCCCGGGCCGATCCCGCCCAGGCGCGCCGCCGGTCAAAGGTTGTCCCCATGTCCGATTCGCCCCGCGTCCTTCCCGGCTTCTCGCTGTCGCTTGGCTATACGATCTTTTATCTGTCGGCGCTGGTGCTGATCCCGCTGGCGGCCCTGGTGCTGAAAACGACCCAGATCAGCCTTGGCGAATTCTGGCGGATCATCACCGACCCGATCGTGGTCGCCTCCTACAAGCTGACCTTCTCGGCCTCTTTCCTGGCGGCGGCGATCAACGCCATCTTCGGCCTGATCGTGGCCTGGACGCTGGTTCGCTACGACTTTCCCGGCCGTCGCTTCTTGGACGCGCTGATCGATTTTCCCTTCGCCTTGCCGACCGCCGTCGCCGGCCTGACCTATGCCAGCCTTTACCTCAAGGACGGCTGGATCGGCGGCCTCGGCCCCAATATCGTCGCGGGCGTCAATGGCGTCGCGGGCTGGCTCGGCGCGGGTCCGGCGCTGGCCCCGGACACGCTGGATTGGCTGACTTTTCCCTATACCGGCCAGACCGCCGGCATCGTGCTGGTGCTGGTTTTCGTCAGCCTGCCCTTCGTCGTGCGCACCGTTCAGCCGGTGCTGCAGGAATGGGACCCCGAATATGAGACCGCCGCGCGCAGCCTCGGCGCCGACAAGCTGACGATCTTCCGTCGGGTGATCTTCCCCGAATTGCTCCCCGCCTGGACGTCCGGCTTCGCCACGGCTTTCGCGCGGTCCATCGGCGAATACGGCTCGGTGATCTTCATCGCCTCAAACATTCCCGGCAAGTCGCAGATCGCGCCCCTGCAGATCGTCACCAAGCTCGACGACTTCCAATATGCCGCCGCTGCGTCGATCGGCGTGGTCCTGCTCGCCATTTCCCTTCTCCTGCTGCTCGCGATCAACGGCGTCGAGACCTTCGCCCGCCGTCACGAACGCGCGGCCTGACCATTTCCGAGGACGACTCTCATGGCCGGAGCCATAGCAACCAAAATCCCCCTGAACGTCGCGGCGGCCAGACCCGCCGCCACGGAAAGCGCGCTTGGGCGGCGCGTCCTGATCACCATCACCGTGCTGTTCCTGACGCTGTTCGTCCTGCTTCCGCTGGCGAATGTCTTCCATCAGGCCTTCGCCAAGGGGTTCGACGCCTATCTGGCCGTGTTCTTCCCGCCGGAGCCGCCGACCGATGCGACGCTGACCTTCAGCCAGAAGCGCCGGTTCGCCGAAGCGGCGACCCAGGCGGCGCGCACCTGGCATTCGATCGGCCTTACCGTTTCGGTGGCGGCGATCGTGATCCCGCTGAACGTGATTTTCGGCCTCGCCGCCGCCTGGGCGATCAGCAAATTCAACTTTCGCGGCCGCACCCTACTGACCGCCCTGATCGACCTGCCCTTTTCGGTCTCGCCGGTGGTCGCGGGCCTGATCTTCGTGCTGCTGCTCGGCCGAAACGGCATTTTCGGCGACTGGGCCACGCATCTGGTCTGGCCGGATATCTTCTCGCTGCGGTGGGTCGGCTTCGACGACGGGATCTGGCCGCTGGGCTTCGAGAGGACCTTCACCGGCGTCATCTTCACGCCGCTCGCCATCGTGATCGCGACCATCTTCGTCACCTTTCCCTTCGTCGCGCGGTCGCTCACGCCGCTGATGGAAAGCCAGGGGTCGGACGAGGAGCTCGCCGCGCTCTCGCTCGGCGCCTCCGGCTGGCGGACCTTCTTCAAGATCACGCTGCCCAATGTGAAATGGGCGCTGCTCTACGGCGTGATCCTGACCATGACGCGCGCCTTCGGCGAATTCGGCGCGGTCTCGGTCGTGTCCGGCCATATCGACGTCAATGACACCATGCCGCTGCGAATCGAAAAACTCTGGAACGAATATAACAACCAGGCGGCCTTCACCGTCGCCTCCGTCCTCACGCTGCTCGCGGTGTTCTCGCTGATCGCCAAGATCGCGATCGAATTGAAGACCGCTGGCGAATCCCGGCGCTGATCGAGAAGGCTCTCCGCCATGACCATCGAAGTTCA
>NZ_JAYSBG010000129.1:0-9328 GCF_041915505.1 Rhodoblastus sp.
GGGTCGACGCGCCGAGATCCTTCAGGCGCGCGATCGCCTCGCCGAGCACGCCGAGACCCTTGTAATGCTCCATGCGGCCGAAGCAGAGCACGACGCAATCGCCGTTCTCATCCGGGGCGGCGGGCGGCGCGTCGCGCAGGATGACGCCGTGGGTGGTGAGCAGGATGGTCTGGTCCGGATGATCGTGCAGGCTGAGATAATCCTGCCGGCAGCTTTCGCCGTGGACCAGAACGACCTGCGCCCAGCGGCGGATAAAATTGCGAAAGGGCGCGATGCGCTCGGCGATGGCGAGATCGCGGCCCGAATGGGGCTTGGGATCGTGCACGGTCAGGACGATCTGGCAGAACGGCCTGAAACAGGCGACGACGCAGGCGCAGATCAGGGCGCGGATGAAGCCCGAGGGCTCCTGGATATGGATGACGTCGGGCCGGAAACGCGCCAGGCAAAACAGGATCGACGCGATTTCGAGAAGGGAGCGCAGCGGGGTGTCGCGGATCTCCAGCGTTTCCGCGACCGGCATGGGCCGGTTCGCGAATTCGCTCGACAGGCGCTTCCGGTCGAGCAGCAGCAGCGCGCTCGCGCGGCGGGCGACGGCATTGGCGAGATTGACGGAATATTCCTGAAAATGAGGCGCAATGATCGCGATTCTTTTCAAGACAAATTCTCCTCAAACTCACCCGTCCCGCCGAAAATCTCCGTCCCCCTTCGCCTGTCCCGATCGTGCGAGAACCCTTCGGGAAACGGCCGGCCGCGTCTCACTGCGCCGGAAGCCGCGCCTCCAGCGCGTCCCGCAGGAAGGTGATCAGCTTCCCGCGCTCCGACGATTCCTCGTTCGGCGGCAAGCGCAAGGCGTGGGCCTGGCGCAAGGCGGTGCGCAGGCTGTCCTCGTCATTGGCGATATAGACGCCGGGCTTGCCGTAGAGCAGGGAGGCCGTCGCCAATTGGTGGTCGTTGCGGTGTTCGCCGAGCGCGGCGACACGCGGAAAGACCACGATCGGCTTGCGAAAACGCTTGGCGGTCAGCACCGAGCCGATGCCCGCATGGGAGACGATGATCGTCGCAACGGCGGCGCGGCGATCGAAATCGACCGCATTGAGCGACTGGCTCCATTCCATGTTCTGCGGCTCATATTTGCCGAAACCGGTCTGCGCGAAGACGGGCGTTCCGAGGTCCGGAGCGAGTTTATCGACCATTTCGACCAGCCGGTCGAAAGGCAATTGTGTGCCGACAGTCAGAAAAATCACAGGACAGATCCACGATATTCGGGGCCGTCCGGAATCGACAGGTGGGGCCATTGCGTCAGCCATACGCTGGCGAAATAGCCCGCTAGCCGTCCGGACAGCGAGAGGCGCTCGGCATTGGCGACGCTGTCGACCCAGATGGTCTTCGCGCCGAACCAATAGGACAGGAAAAGGACGATGAGGCCCGGCGCGGCGCCGGTCGAAACGACGACCTCCGGCCGCAGCTTGCGGATGAGCTTGAAGGCGAAGACGAAGGCGCGGAGCAGGTTCAGCGGTTCACGCGCATTGCAATCGGGTATGACGACGCCGTCGACCTGGTTCTTCTTGAGGAAGCTTTCCTTCGTCGTGATGAAGAACACGTCCTTGCCGGAAAAAGCGGGATAAAGCTCCATCATCTGGAGCCAATGTCCGCCTCCGGAAGCGACAGCCACGATACGCCCACGATTCCCCATTTCGGACCCCCGATTCCGTGCGATCTGGCCGACGGAAGCATGATCAAAGCATAAATTTTTAAATTTATACTAACGGTCTTTATTTTGCCATGAAAAATGGCTGACCGGCAAGCTTAAATAGTCGTCAGGGTAATTATTCGCTAGGCAAGAATGTTCTGTCCCGAACCGTCTCAGGCAAGCATCGAAAAAACAGGCAGGACAACAGCCTGCCTTGCAGAAAATTTTCAATAAATCCGTGAAAAATGAACGTGGCTATGTCGATCAAACGAGCAATATGCCGTCGTTTCGCAATACAACCAGTAGATTGCGCTCATCAACTGAGCGCGAAGACGTTGCTGCGTTGCACAAATTTGCAGACTTTGGCGGCCTTGTCAATGTGTTAACGCCGTCGCCGGGTCGGGAGGCGCGCCGCCGCAGCCGCGCGCCCGGATATGCAATACAGGCAAGCCGCTTAATGTTCCGTGTAATAACGGCCGGTATGCGAGCCATGATAGGATTCAATTTCACGCAGATATTGCGGCTCGATGCCATTCAGCACCGCGCCGATGATTTTCGGCCCGACATTTTCTGCATGGATCGCCTCGTCCACCATTCTGCGATCTGTTTCGCGCCATTTGACGACGAAAATGTAACCGTCGACCACCGGGGCGAGCTCGCGCGCGTCGACCACCGGAACGACGGGCGCGATGTCGAGCACCACATAATGATAGTTGGCGCGCAATGTGGCGAGCAGTTGCAGCATTCGTGGCGATGACACGGCGTCAATGATGTTCAGATCGAATTTGGCCGCGGCGCAGGGAAGGATATCCAACCCGCTCGCCGTGTCGCGCAGGATCGCTTCGGGCAGGCGGTCGGGGGCTTCGAGCGCCTCCAGCAGGCCGAAATTGACGGAGGCCGCGAGCCGCGAGGTCAGCGAGCAGGTGCGCAGATCACAATCGACCAGGATGGTCGACTTGCCGGTTCGCGCGAGAACCTGAGCGAGATTGAAGGCGACGACCGTCTTGCCTTCCCGCGGCGCCGAAGACGTCACGCCGAAAATCTTGCCGCCCGGGCGGCCCGTTTCGATCTCGTCGATCAGGATCTTCGTATTGCGCAGCGTTTCGGTAAAGCGCGAGAAGGGAGCGTCGGTCGCGAAGCGGTCCACGGGATAGGCGATGAGCCGCTTGGTCTGCGTCGGCGCGGGGCGGTCGCCCTTGGGCGCGCCTTGCGGCGGGATCTTCGGCAGATTGCCCAGGAAGCGGAGGCCGGTGAAATCGCGCAGATCCTTCCCGTTGACGAAGGTCATGTTGATGAGTTCCCGGCCGACCACGATCGCCGCGCCGAGGAGGAAGCCGGCGATGACGCCGGCGGGCAAGATGAGGACGCTTTTCGGATTGCTGGGCTTCAGCGGCGCGACGGCGCGGGTGACGATGCGCGCGTCGGAAACGGGGAAGGTTTCGAGCTGCGAAGCGTCCTGAAGCTTCTGCAAATAGCCGGTCAGCAAGGCGCGCGAGGTTTCCGCCGAGCTTTCGAGGTCGCGGAGCTGAACCTGGGCGATGCTCGTCGGATTGCTGTCAGCGACCACCTTGTCGATGCTCGCTTCGAGCGATTTCTCACGGCTCAGCGCGACCTTGTAGTCGTTTTCATAGGAATCGATCAGCCGCGCCGTTTCCGAACGAATGGCGTTCAGAATCTCGCCCATCTGCCGCTGGTTCGAAATGACGGCGCCGTGCTGCGCGCCGAAACGTGAGGCGATGTCGCCGGTCTTCGCCATCAGGTCGAGATATTGGGCGCGGAGCCGGGCGATCACCGGATTGTTGACGGCGTCGGAAACGGTGCGGGCGCCGGCCGGATCCTGCGAGGCCTGGCGGGCGCTGTCCAGCTTCGCCTGGGCTTCGGCGACGGCGGCCTTGGCAAGCACGAGTTGCGAATTCAGATCGGCGACCTGCTGGTCGCTGACGAGACCGCGGCTGGTGTCGACGATATGGTTTTTCGCCTTGAATTCCTGCACGGCGCGGTCGGCGTCCAGCGCGCGCTTGCGAATTGCGGTGAGCTGGGTTTGAAGCCATTCGCTGGTGCGGCTCGCCGCGAGATATTTCTCTTCGAGCGTGTGCTTCTGATAGTCTTCCGCGATCGTATTCGCGATTTTCGCCGCCTTGGCCGAATCGGTCGACTGAAACGTGATGTCGATCAGATAGGTCAGCGCGTCGCGCTTGACCTTCAGGCGCTTCTGATAGACCGCGAGCGCGCGCTGCACCGGATCGTCGGGCGCGTCGCCCTTGCCGAGCAGGCCTTTGACGGTTTCGACCGCGCCGATCACATAGGACAGGACCATCGGAAAGAAGCGCTGCGGACGGCCGACGAATTCGGGATCGTCCTGCAGGTTGAGATCGCGGATGACTTTTTCGCCGAAACCGTCGGAGCCGAGAACTTCCGCCTCGGAATCCACCAGATTGTTGTCGATGGCGTCGGCGGCGCCGTCCGACGCGCCGCCGCCGACGCCTTTCGACTGCATCGAGCGGCTGGTGGTGGTGTCGATGATGATTTCGGAGCTGGCCTCGTAAAGCGGCGTCTCAACCATGAGATAGCCGACCGCCAGCACGGTGGTGACGGCCATGCATTTCAGGATCGTGCGCCGGCCGCGGATCAGGGTCGACCAGAGGTCCAGCACGTCGCGCGGCCCGGAAAACGCGAAAGGCGCCAGTCCGTGGCTTTTCGTGGGGGCGTTCTGGGTCACGCTGGTCATCCAATCTCACTCCTCGGTGAACAACTTGAGGATCGGAAAAAGTCTCAGGGCGGCGGAAGAGACGACGCCGACGGCGCGGCGAGCACGCTGTTCAGTCCGTCGCCGATCAGGTAATCCGGCGGCAGTTTTTGCCGGGCCGACGCCGGGCGGACGGGCGGCAAGGCGAGGCTGGCGTCGGCGGGGTCGGATGGCGTGTTATCCTCTCGGAAATAGGCCTGGATCAGGTCCTTGTCCCCCGAGCGTCGAATCTTTTCGATGATTTTTCGCTGCATGTCGGGCTTGCTGGGTCCGCACAGGCTCGCGAAACGCCGCAGGCCGCGCGCAAGGGCTTCCTTTTGGCTGTCCGACGCGCGCAGGGCCAGTTGGAAGATCTGGTCGATGAAGCCGGGATCATAGGCGATCTGCGCCGTGACCATGGCGTCCATCGCCGGGCCGCCCGTCGCATAATCGGCGAGAATGGTTTCCGGGCGCTCTTTGTAACGCTTTTCGCTGATGCGTTGGCTCATGGTGGCGCTGAATTCGCATCCCGACGTCGTGGCAAGCGCCGACACGGGCGCCGACAGCAGGAAGGCGGCGAGGCTGATTGAGGCGATTTTTCGCATGTGATCCGCGTCGGCCTTTCGCACTGCAGCGATGATTTGGTCTAATCGCGTGGGAAATATTGTCAAGCCGAAATCCAAGATAACCGCAGCATTTGTCTTCAAGAGGTGTATGACGTCGATATTGCTTCGAGTTTTAATGATCTCAGAACGGTCGGCGACAAAGAGCTTATAACGGCGAGTCCTTGGTCTCTGCGGCGCGGAGCTCCACAACCTCCAAGTGGAATTTTTGGGAGTTTGCCATTTTAGACATTCGTTGCTCAAAATATTGCCATTTTTTAGTTTGGCGAGGCGGCACGCCGCCTCGCCATGGCCAGAGCCGCGCGCGCTCCCGACGCGGGAATGGGGCGGGCGCAGGGCCGCCCGCGAACCCGTCATCGAGACGCCCGCCAAGGATTGGCGCGCGACGGCGCCGTGGCGCCCGTCAATCGCCGCCGAAGATGTCTCTCGTGTAGATTTTACTTTTGACATCATCGAGTTGGTCGGTGTTTCGGTTGCAAAGAATGACGTCGGCCTCGCGTTTGAAAGCGTCGAGGTCGCGCACGACGCGCGAGCGGAAGAATTCCGAATCGGCGAGCGCGGGTTCATGGATGATAACCTCAATTCCTTTCGCTTTGATTCGCTTCATGATTCCCTGAATGCTCGAAGAGCGGAAATTGTCGGATCCAGCCTTCATCACGAGCCGGTAAATGCCGACCACCTTCGGATTGCGCTGGATGATGTCGTCGGCGATGAAATCTTTCCGGGTCGAATTGGACGCCACGATCGCCTGGATCAGGTTCTGCGGGACGTTGCGGTAATTGGCCAGAAGTTGCTTGGTGTCCTTGGGCAGGCAATAGCCGCCATAGCCGAAGGACGGGTTGTTGTAATAATCGCCGATGCGCGGATCGAGGCAGACGCCGTCGATGATCTGGCGGGGGTCGAGCTGATGCGCCATGGCGTAGCTGTCCAGCTCGTTGAAAAAGGACACGCGCATGGCGAGATAGGTGTTGGCGAACAGCTTGATCGCCTCCGCCTCGTCGGAATGGGTCAGAAGGGTGGGCGCGTCCTTCTTGATCGCGCCGTCCTTAAGCATGTTCAGGAAAACTTCCGCGCGTTCCGATTTTTCGCCGACCACGATGCGGGACGGATGGAGATTGTCGTAGAGCGCGCGGCCCTCGCGCAGAAATTCCGGCGAGAAGATGATCTGCCGATTCCCGAGTTTCTGGCTCAGCTGGCGCGTATAACCCACCGGAACGGTGGATTTGATCACGACGACGGCGGACGGATTGATCGCCGTGACATCCGCGATGGCGGCTTCCACGGAAGCGGTGTTGAACACATTGGTGCGCGGATCGTAATCGGTCGGCGTCGCCACGACGACGTAATCAGCCTCGGCATAGGCCTCGCGCGGGTCGAGCGTTGCGGAAAGATCCAGCGGGGCGGCGGCAAGCCAGTCCTGCAATTCGCGATCCACGAACGGCGCCTCCTTGCGCGCCAGCTTCGCCACTTTTTCAGGCGAAATGTCCCTCACCACCACCCGATGCGACCGCGCCAGCAAAGCCGCAATCGACAGACCGACATAACCCATCCCGGCAACCGCAACTCTCATGCATCCGCTCCAAAAGGGCTGTTGAAGGCCTCTCACCCGCGCCGCTCTCCGCGCCCAAACCAGGCGGCTCGCCCGTTCGGTGCGGAAGATTGACGAATTCTGTCACTGCAAGATGACGGCCATGTCGAGTTGGCCGGCCCGATGTGGCGAGCCGTGACCCAACAATCCTGAGTATGCGCGACATAGTTACAAAATATTGAAACAATTTGGTGCAAATTGCGTCATGGCGATTTAGCGCTGTTGACATTGCGATTTGAAAGTGGCCCGTCTATAGACTGCGTTATGCTTGTCGCCGCACCGGGAGTACGATCAAGCAATGGCTCTGCTTCAAACGGAAACAATATCGCCGCTGGCCATCAAGCCGTCGCTGACGGCGGCCGAGAAATGGGCGACGATATCGCTCTATACCTTCCTGATCTCCATGGTCGCGGCGCCTTTTATGTCGGTGGGGGAGCGCGTGTCGAACACGGGCGAAGGCAATGCGCTTCGCCAGATCTTGTTCCTGATTGTCTTCCTGCTGGCCATTGTCGCGACGCGCGCCGTCAAGCCGCATTTCAAGATTTTCGCGGCTCCCCTCTCTATCATGGCGACGCTGGCCTATTGTGTGATCACGCTGAAATGGTCGCTCGCGCCGGGAATCGGCATTCGCCGGCTGTTCCTGACCATTCTGGTGGTGATGATCATTTTCATGAACGTCCAGATCCTGACGTTCAAACAGACCACGACGATCATCCGCCATGTCCTCATCGGCGTCCTGTTCGCCAATTTCGCGGTTGTCGCGCTGGCGCCCGGAATCGGGATTCATCGCGCGGCGGAAGTCGCCGGCTTCGGCATGGATCCGCAATTGATCGGATCCTGGAAGGGCGTGCTCGCGCACAAGAATTTCGCGGGTTCGTTCTGCGCGGTGACCATATTGTTCCTGGTGATCGAGGCGAAGGAATGGGGCGTCATGTTGCGCGCCTTTCTCACCTTTCTCGCCTTGATCTTTCTCTGGAAATCCGCGTCCAAGACATCGGCGGGCCTCGCGGTCATCGCGCTGTTCGTGTCCTATTTCTACGGCAAGTATAATCATTACTATCGGGTAGCCGTGCTTCCGGCCCTTGGGGTGTTCCTTGCGGGCGTGGTCGGCGTGATCTGGATGTATTGGGACGTCATCTCAAAACCGTTCAATCGTCCCGACGCCTTTACCGGCCGCGTGGCCATCTGGCGCGTGCTTTATCGCTATTGGCAGGACCACCCCTGGGGCTCGGGCTATGGCTCATTCTTCAATATCGGCGACGAGAGGCCGATCGCCCATTACACCAAGGGTCCGAAGGACTGGGTCAGCCTCGTTCCCGAGGCGCATAACGGCTATATGGATCTGCTGATCTCGATCGGCACATACGGCATGATCCTCGCGGTCTTCGCGCTCTTGCTCATTCCGATCTCCAAACTGTTGGTCTGGCGCCCGGAGGAGCGGTGGCAGGGCGTGCTGGCGCTGGCGATGCTGATTTTCTGCGCCGGCCACAATCTGACGGAAAGCTCCTTCCTCGATCGCGATTCCATCGTCGAGGTCTTTCTGATGTTCGCGATCGCTTTGGTGGAAAAGACCACGCGCGCGGATCGTCAGAGGGATTTGCCAATCGCGGCGGCGCGCAATGGCTGAATCCGCGCGTCCCGGCGTTTTCCAGCGCTTCTCGGCGCATGTGTTGCCCTATGCTCTCGCGGCCATAGGCCCGATCAGCACGGCCGTCGCCCAGTTCCTGCTGTCGCTGAAAATGCTGCATACGCTGGACGCAACCGCGTTCGGCAGCTTTTCCTTCCTGCTCGTCACGTCGGTGCTGAGCTGCGGCGTCTGGAGCGCGCTGTTTTGCGCGCCGCTTCCCGTGGTCCTGACCCATTACGAGGCCTCCGACAAGCAATCGGCGCTCCGCGCTTTGTTCACCGCCAGCGCGCTCGGCGCCGTGCTGGCGGGTCTGGTGTTTTTCGGGCTCGGCCAGTTCCTGCAACTGGCGCCGCGCGAGGCCGCGATCTTCGGACTCTATGCCGGCCTGACCCTGGTGCGCTGGTATGCGCGGCAATATGCCTATGCGAATCGTCGCCTCGTCCGGGCGGCGGTGTCCGACCTCACCTATAGCGCGGCGATTCTCGGCGGATTGCTGCTCGGGCCGGCCAATGCGCCGTTCGAAATCCTGCTGGTGGCGGGCGTCTGCAGCCTGGCCTTGTTCGGGCGCTTTTTCTTCGCGGCCCAGTTCGAGCTTTTTAGCCTGCGCGACCTGCCGCATTACAGCGTCATCTGGCGGAAATATTCCGGCTGGTCGCTGCTCGGAGTCGTCACCACCGAGGCGACGGCCAATTCGCACGCCTATCTGGTCACGAGCTTTCTGGGCGCTGCGGCCTTCGCGCCCTTGTCGGCGAGCGCGCTGCTGATCCGTCCGATCGGCGTCGTGATGAACGCGCTGAGCGATTTCGAACGGCCGCGTTTCGCCCATCAGATCCACGCGGGCGATCTGGCGTCCGCCCGAAACTCGCTGCTGTTCTTCCGCCTTGTCCTTGTCGCGGCCTGGATCGGGACCGCCTTGGCCGGCTGGGCGCTGATGGCCTTCGCGCCGCGACTGGTGTTCCCGCCGCGCTATTCGACGGAGGAGCTGTCGATCGGCGCGGCGATCTGGCTGGCGATTGCCTTCGTCCGCCTGATGCGGACGCCCGAAAGCGCTTTGTTGCAGGCGGCGGGGGTGTTT
>NZ_JAYSBG010000130.1:0-9304 GCF_041915505.1 Rhodoblastus sp.
GTTCGGAAAAAGCGGCGAGCCAGCCGAAGCCGACGGCGATGGCGTCGAGGGCGGCCAGAGGGAAAAGCAGGGCGAAGGGCGGCGGCGCCGCGCGCTGGCGCATCAGGCTTGTTCCCGGATTCCGAAATGGCGCGACGTAGCGACGTAAGGCGCCAGTTCGCGCCAGCGACTTTCGGGGGGAAGCCGGTGGCGCGAATGTCGGCGAAGGCGATAGCGACGGACGTCGCGCGACAGGCCGGCGTCCCAAAGCGGACCGGCAAGGAAGATCATAACGATCCGATCCCATGGAAAAAGCGGCGCCGGCGCGCTTGTTTGCGCGAGCGCAAATTGCAGCGCTTTTGCATTGGCTTCGCGGGTCGCAAGCCGTTGACGGCCGCGCTTTCGTTTCAGCTAATGGCGGTCGCCAAGGGGAGCCTCGCAACGAGGCTGAGAGGTCGCCGGAGCGCGGGCTGACGCGACGACCCTTTTGACCTGATCCGGATCATGCCGGCGGAGGGATGGCGTGATGCGCGTTCATTCTTTTTCCGCGTGACGGATCGCATGACCAGCGAGGGGATATGCGTGTCAGAATTATCGGCGCGGGCGTTGCGGGCCTGACCGCCGCCTATGAACTAGCGTCGCGCGGCGCCGAGGTCGAACTCATCGAGCGCGAGGACGGGCCGGGACGCGGCTGCTCCTGGTATGCCGGCGGCATGGTCGCGCCCTGGTGCGAGCTGGAATCCGCCGAGCCGCTGGTCTGCCGCCTCGGTCTGGAGGCGCTGGATTTCTGGACCCGGAAAATTCCCGTCGCGCAGACCCGGGGGAGCCTCGTCGTCGCGACGCCGCGCGATCTCGCCGCCTTGCGCGACTTCGCGCGCCGCGCGCGTGAATTCGAGGAGATCGGCGCAAACAGGATCGCCGAGCTGGAGCCCGACCTTGCGGGACGCTTTTCACGCGCGCTCTATTTTCCGCGCGAGGCGCATCTCGATCCGCGCGTCGCGCTGGAGATGACGGCGCGCCGTCTCGCGGCCATGGCGAATGTGCGCCTGCGATTCGGGACCGACGCCGCCGAAGCTGGGGGCGAGCCGGACTGGATCGTCGATTGCACCGGCTATGCCGCCAAGGCGAATGTGCCGGGTCTGCGCGGGGTCAAAGGCGAGATGATGGTGCTCGCCGCGCCAGAACTGCATATCTCGCGCCCGATTCGTCTGCTCCACCCGCGTCATCCGGTCTATGTCGTTCCCCGCGAGGAAAATCGTTTCATGATCGGCGCGACGCAGATCGAGAACGAGGAGCGCGCGCGCGTCACGGCGCGTTCGGTCGTCGAACTGATCAATGCGGCTTATGCGATCCATCCGGCTTTTGCGGAGGCGGCGATCACGGAGACGGGCTCTGATCTGCGGCCGGCCTTCCACGACAATCTCCCGCGCATCCTTGTTCGTGGCGGCGCCATCCATATCAACGGCCTGTTCCGTCACGGCTTCCTGCTGGCGCCGTCGCTCGCGCGCCAGACGGCCGATTATATTTTCACCGGCGCCCTGTCGCCGGACACGATGCGCGCCGCGCAGGCGGTCGATCACCGTGGAGCGCCGGAGGTCGCGCTTCGGGGCTAATTGGCGTATCGCGAAAAAGATCAGATCACACGTCGAGATTGGCGACGTTCAGGGCGTTGTCCT
The DNA here is from genome assembly GCF_041915505.1 of Rhodoblastus sp. GTDB lineage: Bacteria > Pseudomonadota > Alphaproteobacteria > Rhizobiales > Beijerinckiaceae > Rhodoblastus. The sequence continues at coordinate 1,656 of NZ_JAYSBG010000130.1, forward strand.
GAATAAATTCCCGGCGCGGCTCGACGATGTCGCCCATCAGCTTGACGAACAGATCCTCCGCCTCGTCGCCTTCCTTGATCTTCACCTGAAGCAGAGAGCGGGCGTTGCGGTCGAGCGTGGTTTCCCAGAGCTGTTCGGGATTCATCTCGCCAAGGCCTTTGTAGCGTTGCTGGGTCACGCCCTTGCCGCCGGCGGCGAGCACGGCGTCGAGCAGCACGCTCGGGCCGCTGATGCGGGTCTCGTCGCCCCTACGCAGCAGCAGCGCCGGCGCGGCATAGATCTGGCGCAGCCCGGCCGCGCGTTCGTCGAGCCGCCGCGCTTCAGCCGAGGCGAGCAGGCCGGCGTCGAGCGTGATCGCCTGTTTCACGCCGCGCAATTCGCGGGTCAGCACATAGCCGCCGTTTTCGACGCGGCCTTCCCAGCCGCGTTCGATCTCATCGGCGAGCGCGTCGAGACGCGCCGCGATTTCCTGCGCGCGCGCGGCGGCCTCGTCGTCGCCCAGCGTCGAAATCGGCTTCAGCGCTCCGGCGATGGCGGCCTGTTCGACCGCCGTATGGTTATAGCGGCTGTGCAACTGACCGAGGATCTGACGGACCAGGCGGGCTTCGTCGACCAAAGCGCGCAGATCGGCCCCGGCGCGCTCCTCGCCATCGGCGACGCGCAGCACGGCGGCCTCGACGCCATTGCCGATCAGATAATCGTCCATCGCCTTCTCGTCCTTGAGATATTGCTCGGACGAGCCGCGCTTCACCTTGAACAGCGGCGGTTGCGCGATATAGAGATAGCCGTTTTCGATCAGCGGCCGCATCTGGCGATAGAAGAAGGTCAGCAGCAGCGTGCGGATATGGGAGCCGTCGACATCCGCGTCGGTCATCACGATGATCTTGTGATAGCGCAGCTTGTCCAGATTGAATTCGTCATGGCCGATGCCGGCGCCGAGCGCCGTGATCAGCGTGCCGATCTGCTCGCTGGACAGCATTTTGTCGAAACGCGCGCGCTCGACATTAAGGATTTTTCCGCGCAACGGCAGCACGGCCTGAAATTCGCGCGCGCGTCCCTGTTTTGCGGACCCGCCCGCCGAATCGCCCTCGACGATGAACAGTTCGGCCTTGGCCGGGTCGCGCTCCTGGCAATCGGCCAGCTTGCCGGGCAGGTTGGCGACATCCAGCGCGCCCTTGCGCCGGGTCAGTTCGCGCGCCTTGCGGGCGGCCTCGCGGGCCGAGGCCGCCTCGACCACCTTGCCGACGACCGTCTTGGCCTCGGAGGGATGCTCCTCCAGCCATTGGCCGAGCGCCTCGTTGACAATGCCCTCGACCACCGGACGCACTTCCGAGGACACCAGCTTGTCCTTGGTCTGCGACGAGAATTTCGGGTCCGGCACTTTCACCGAGACCACGCAGGTCAGGCCCTCGCGGCAATCGTCGCCGGCGAGGTCGACCTTTTCCTTCTTGGTGAGGCCCGAGCTATCGGCATAGCCGGTGATCTGGCGGGTCAGCGCGGCGCGGAAGCCGGCGAGATGGGCGCCGCCGTCGCGCTGCGGGATGTTATTGGTGAAGACCAGCACGTTCTCGTGGTAGGAATCGTTCCACCACAGCGCGACTTCCACCGTAATGCCGTCGCGCTCGCCGCGCATCTGCACCGGCTTGCCGATCAGCGGCGATTTCGCGCGGTCGAGATAGCGCACGAAGGCTTCCAGCCCGCCCTCGTAGAACAGCGTTTCCGTCTTGATCTCGGCGTGGCGCGCGTCGGTCAGGACGATGTGAACGCCCGAATTGAGGAACGCCAGCTCGCGCAGGCGATGCTCGATGGTCGCATAGTCGAATTCGACATGCGAAAAGGTTTCCGGGCTCGGCAGGAAGGTCACGGACGTGCCGCGCTTGGGCTTGCCATCCTCGATCGGCGCGTCGCCGACCACCTTGAGCGGTTCAACCGCCTCGCCAAGGGCGAAATGGATCTCGTGCTCCAGCCCGTCGCGCCAGATGCGCAGGCTGAGCGACGACGACAAGGCGTTGACGACCGAAACGCCGACGCCGTGCAGGCCGCCCGAAACCTTGTAGGAATTCTGGTCGAATTTCCCGCCGGCGTGAAGCTGGGTCATGATGACTTCCGCCGCCGACACGCCTTCCTCGGGATGCAGGCCGGTGGGAATGCCGCGGCCATTGTCAGTGACCGTGCAGGAGCCGTCGGCGTTCAGCGTCACCGTGACGAGGGTGGCGTGGCCGGCGAGGGCCTCGTCGATGGCGTTGTCCACCACCTCATAGACCATATGGTGCAGGCCCGAGCCGTCATCGGTGTCGCCGATATACATGCCGGGGCGTTTGCGCACCGCGTCGAGCCCACGCAGAACCTTGATCGATCCGGCGCCATATTCGTCTTCGTTCGGCTCCGGAAGAGTGTCGTTCGCGGCCAATGCGGATGTCCCTCGGTCAAATTCTTGCGCGCGGCGGCGTGATTCGCCAGCCGGCATCATAGCGGAAAATCAGGCGAAACCACGGGCGGCCCGCCCGTTTTCCCGCGCCGTCACAATGTGCGCGGCGCCGGGCTGATCACGGTGGTCGTGCCATTGTTGATCTGCACGACCGCGAGGCCGCGCTCGTTGCTGCCGTCGGGCTTGAAGCGGAACACGCCGTCGGCGCCGTTGAAGCCGGTCGGGTTGGTCAGCACGTCCTCGCTGTAGCGGCGCGACCCCTGGGTGCGCGCCAGAGCCGCCGCCAGCGAGACGGAATCATAGGCGAGCGTCGCCACGCGGGTCGGATCGGAGCCGAATTTGGCGCGATAGCGCTGGGCGAAGGCGGCGAAGCCCGAATTTTCCGGCGTAGCGAACCAGGCGCCTTGCAGCGCCGGCAGGCTGAGCACGCGGGCGTCGTTCCACAGGCCGGTGCCGAGAATCTGGACCTTGCGGGAATCGATGCCCTTGGCGACCAGCGCCCGCGACACTTCCGGCATGGCCGCCGCCTGTTCCGGGATGAACAGGCTGTCGATCTGGCCGCCCAGCGCCGCGATATTGGCGACCGAGGCCTCGACCGCGCCGGCCTTGTAGCGTTCGATTAAGGCGACGCGGATGTCGCGCCGCGCCGCCGCCGCCTGCAGCGCGCCGGTGGCGACATTGGCGTAATCATTCTCCGGCGCGAGAATGGCGACCGATTTCTTGCCGCGGCTGGCGGCGAACTCGATGATCCGGTCGACGTAATTCTCGACCAGGAAGGAGAGCAGATAGACCCCGCGCGAGGCGGCGGAGAGGTCGGTCGAATAAGCGATCACCGGCTTGCCGGCCGGCTTGGCGACCTCGGCCGCCGCGCGCACGTCGCCGGCGAACAGCGGGCCGAGGATCAGCTCCGCGCCCTGACCGATCGCCGCCTGGGTCGCCTCGCGCGCGCCGTCGGGCGTAGAGCGGTCGTCCTTGACCAGGATGGTGACGTCATTGGCGCCGGATTCCTGCAGCGCCAGTTCCGCGGCGTTGCGCATGGAGACGCCGACCGCGCTCTGACCGCCGCCCTGGGTGAGCGGGAGGATCAGCGCGATCTTGACCGGGCCGGTTCCGAGCGTATCCGCCCCTGCGGGAGGAGGCGTCGGCGCGCCGGCCTCGTTGTGGCCGCCGGGACCGGGACCGGTCACCGAGCAGCCGGACAGCGCGGCGGCGCTGCCCAACAAAGCCAGACGCAAGAAAGAGCGCCGCGCCGCGGCGAAATGATTTTTCGACATGCGCAATATAGTCTCCGCGCGCTCGAGAGGGCTTCGGCGCGCTCCGGACGGCATTTGGCTTGACAGACCCGTTCGCCGATGTCTTACGGCATGGGCGCGGGCTCTGGCAACTGCGCCGTAGGACCAGCCTTGCCGGACCGCCCCGGATGTTCTAAGGTCGTTCTATAAACAGAACGATCGTAATTTTTATCGAACGAAAGCCGCCCCATGGCGCATGCCGAAGCTTCCCCCGCCGCTCCTTCCTTCGCTCCCGCCAGTTTCGTCGCCTTCGGCCTGCGCGCCGAGGCCGAGCCGATCGCGCCGGGGCTTCATGTCGTGGCGACGCCGATCGGCAATCTGCGCGACATCACGCTGCGCGCCTTGGCGACGCTCGCCGCCGCCGATGCGGTGATCGCCGAGGACACGCGGGTCAGCCGCACGCTTCTCGCTCATTACGGCATTTCGACGCCGCTGGTCGCTTATCACGAGCATAATGCCGAGACGATGCGGCCGCTGCTGCTGGCCCGCCTCAAGAAGGGCGAGCGGCTGGCGCTGATTTCCGACGCCGGGACGCCGCTGGTGTCCGATCCGGGCTTCAAGCTGGTCGGCGAGGCCTTGGCCGCCGGCGTTCCGGTCACCTCGGCGCCCGGACCCTCGGCGGTTCTGGCGGCGCTGGTCGTCGCCGGCCTGCCGACCGATCGTTTCTTCTTCGAGGGATTCCTCCCCGGCAAAAGCGGCGCGCGCCGCGCTCGCGCGGCCGAACTCGCGGCCGTGCCGGGCACGCTGGTCTTTTTCGAATCGCCGCGCCGACTCGCCGAAACCCTGGCCGATCTCGCCGCCGTGCTCGGTCCGCGCCAGGCGGCGGTGGCGCGCGAACTGACCAAACATTTCGAATCCGTGCGGCGCGGCGCGCTCGACGCCCTCGCCGCCGATTATGAGCGCGACGGGCCGCCCAAGGGCGAAATCGTGCTGCTGGTGGCGCCGCCCGGCGAGGACACGCCTGCGCTCGATGGCGAGGCGCTGGACGACAAGATCCGCGCGGCTTTGGAGAAATTCTCGCTCAAGGACGCCGCCTCCGTCGTCGCCGCCGAGACCGGCCAGCCCCGCCGCAAGGTCTACGCGCGCGCCATTGAACTGACGGGCGCGGCGAAACCGGAATGAGCCGGCGCCGGACCGCGCGCGCCTTCGGCCTGCGCGCCGAGGCTTTGGCCGCTTTGTGGCTGCGGCTCAAATTCTTTCGCGTGCTGGCGCGGAATTATGCGGCCGCGGGCGGCGAGATCGACATTATCGCGCAACGCGGCGGGCTCGTCGCCTTTGTCGAGGTCAAGGCGCGCCCGGACGCCGCCGCCGCGCAGACCGCCATCGATGCGCGAAAGATTGCGCGGATTTCCCGGGCGGCGCGGGTCTGGCTCGCCGCCCATCCCCGGGCGGCCGGTTGCGCGCTGCGCGGCGACGCCGTTCTCGTCGCGCCGGGCCGCGCGCCCCGCCATGTGCCGGGCGCGTTCGAGCTCGATCTGTTCGCCTGAGCCGGCGCGCGCTTTTTTCCCCGGCGCGGTCTAGCCTTTTCGGCATTTTGCCTGTAAGAGACGCGCTCTTGAATTTCCCCGAGCGCCCCAGGCCGCCCCTTGCTGGCGGGCGCCGCGGCCGGACTGGAGTTTTGAAATGGCTGTTCCGAAAAGAAAAACCTCGCCGATGAAGCGCGGCTTCCGCCGCTCGGCCGATGCGCTCGCCGCCCCGAGCTATGTCGAGGACAAGGATTCGGGCGAGCTGCGCCGTCCGCATCACATCGACCTGAAGACCGGCATGTACAAGGGCCGTCAGGTTCTGACGGTCAAGACCCAGGAAGACTGAGCTTTTTTGTTGGACTTTGCGAAGGCCGGCGTTTCGCCGGCCTTTTGGCGTTTTCGCGGACCCGCCGCGGTCAGGCGTCGGGCAGCACGTCCGGCACCAGCATCCGGCGCAGCGGGATTTGCTTGCGGAATTTCAGGTCGAGCCCGTCGTAATATTTCTCGATCAGGCTGACGAATTCCACGCCGTCCACCAGTTTCAGATTGCCTTTGGCGCCCGCGAAATTCTGCGCGGCGGCGGTATAGCCGCCCGTCGTGATGAAAATGCCGACGTCGCGGTCGTGGATCATGGCGTAGCCCGCATTGCATCCTGCTCTTCTTCGTCCGCGAGGCTTGACAACCGACAAAAGCGGACTAAAAGATAATTACAGTCCATATGCGGACTATATGACCGTGGACTAATATCGCTGTCAAGTCCATTTTTGGACTATGGAGGATGGCATGCGGAAAAACTCGCCCGACGCCGTGGAGGCGATCGGGCCTTCAAGGATTCCGGTCGAGCTCGAGGCTTTCTTTGCGATCGCGGATAAATGGCGATTAAGCACAGAAGACCAAATCAAACTGCTTGGCTCGCCTGGGCGGTCGACGTTTTTCAAATGGAAAAAAGACGGTGGGTCAGTTCCTGCAGACACCACCGAGCGAATTTCGCATATATTAGGGATATGGAAATCGCTGAAAATCCTGTTCACTGTAGACGAACGCGCTTACGAGTGGCTGCGACGCTCTAATCAATATTTTGATGGCGCCAGTGCATTGGATGTGATGCTCAGCGGCGGCGTCGTCGATCTTTATAAAGTAAGATGGTACCTCGATGCTCAGCGCGGTGGGTGAACAGTCTTATGCGAATTGGAGGGGCGACGGGTTTCGCCTCATCCCTTCGAGATTCCCTCCAGTGTCAATCTATGAGGGGCTCGTTGAGGACGATCGATTCGAAGCACTCGTTAAAATCGAGGATATTACCAATCCACGGCTAAAGTCTGTGCAACGAATCACGGCTTCGACCAACAGTCCTCAGATAGATTCCCCGCGGCTACAAAATTGGAACCACGCGCCGTTTGCGTATTCCAATCCAGAAGGGACACGTTTTTTTCCGCCGGAACGGCCATGTCTTGAACTGGCCGACTCCCCCCAAACGGCCTTGGCCATTTCCGTTGAGCGACGCCAGAATTTCCTTGCCCGCACTAACGAACCACCGATCGGTATAGACATGCGGATGTTGAAAACTCCGGCATCAGGCCGATTCATTGACCTGCGCGGCGTCGAGATTGGCCTTGACCGGGAAGGCAGATGGAAGATTGGCGCTACAATACCGACAGACGCCGATGGCGTGGTTTATCATCCTCCGGAGCGTCCTTCCGCTACATGCATCGGGATTCTCAAAGGTAGTGTTTTGGCGCGGTCGGTGCAGACGGCGCATTATCGCTTCTCATGGAATGGAAACCGAATCACCAAACTTTACGCATTTGATGACGTGGGTCGCGAATACGAGCCGGCGCTTCTATCGGGCCATGAAAATGTGATCGCGGCTTAAGCCAGTTCAGGAAATTTCCCCGGCCCCCGTTTGCCCAAACGTACGGTCGTAACGAAATCGCCGCCGCAATGAATTGCGGCAAGGTCATAGCCAGGCGGTCGCGGACTTGAACCACAGAGTTACCTTGGGGCCGACGAAACCTTGGCTTTGCCGTACCGGCATTAGATCATCGGCATGATCGTGGAAAGCGGAACGGCATTCGGTCCGGCGTGTCGCTGAGCTCCTGCGGAGCTTAACCCGCGTGACGCCAATCCCAAGACGATAGCAATAGAGGTCGCCGCCACGTGAACCTCCGCAGCGCCGGAGTGAATTGGTCCGCCCGAATGGGCAATCCAAACTTATTTGGCCCAAGCTTTTCCGAATCCAACGAATTCTGGCGCTCGATCCAAGTGCTAATGGCCGCGGTCCCTCGTAAGTCATTGGATTCATGTGGGTCTCAATCCAGCAAATTATGGCGTCCTAGACCGGCCTGGACGGGAATGGCGCCGGGCTTGGCTTCGCCATTCTGGGCGAAGGCCTCCTTGAAGGCGGAACGTTGCGGGGGCAGGGCGCTGACATCCTGATCGACAGCGCGGAAGCTGACGGCGATC
>NZ_JAYSBG010000131.1:0-9290 GCF_041915505.1 Rhodoblastus sp.
AGCGCGGCGCCCATCTTGCCCGCGCCGACCAGCGCGAGCGAATCCGCCGCGCTCATCAGGCTTCGCCGCGCGTGTCGAGCATGGCGCCTTCGAGCGCTTCGCCGGCGCTCTTGCCGGCCCAGACGACAAATTGGAACGCCTGGTAATAGCGTTCGCAGGCGTCGACGGCGGCGGCGAGCGCCGCCTCGCATTGCGCGTCATTCGGCTCGGCGCCGCCGGCCAGCAGGATGGCGTGGCGGAACATCACCACGCCGTCCTTCGACCAGACGTCGAAATGGCCGATCCACATCTGTTCGTTGATGCGCGCCACCAGGGCTCCGGCCTCGCCGCGACGGCGCTCCGGCACCTTGAGATCGAAGGCGCAGGCCAGATGCAGCGCCTCGCATTGCGGCAGCCAGGTGAAGGCGATGTTGTAATCGGCCCAGGAGCCGTTGACGCAGATGGAGATTTCGTCGGGATCGTCGCGGTCGAAGGACCAGTCTTTCAGCGTCGCGATCCGCTCGACGACGTCGACCGGATGCTCCACCCGTTCATTCAGTTCAATTCCAGACAGCAGCATCGATCGGTCCTGAGCGCGCGCAGCGCGACGAAGAGACGGAAACGCGGCGGGAACTCCCGTTCGAGAACGCCTGCGCAAAAACGCGCGCAAGCTCTGGATTTCCGATCGACCGATGGCGGCCGAATCACCGGACAAATTCACTATAGTCAGAATTGCCCGGCGACGGAATCCTGTCCGCGCCCACAAGCAAACTGCTGGATTCGCGCGGAATCGTCCACCGGACCGAGGGCGGCGTCCACAGTTAAAGGAAAATTCATTCCTTATTCGGCGCTTCCGCGAGTTTGGCTTCGAGTTCGGCGATGCGGCGCTCCAGCGCGTCATTGGCGTTGCGCGCGGCGACCGCCATGTCGCGCACGGCCTCGAATTCCTCGCGGCTGACGACGTCCATGCTCGCCAGCAAACGCTCGACCTGGGCCTTGATGGCGGCCTCTGCCTCGCGGCCGAGACTGCGCGCGGCGCCGGCGGCGTCGGTGAACAGGCGCGACATATCGTCGAAGAAACGGTTGGGCGACGCGGTCATCTTGAGCCTCCGGCTAGCTTTCCGAGGCAACAGATGGGCGTGATCGCGGGCGTGCGCAAGAATTTTGTTGAAGGGCTTTTACAGAAAGCCGCTATGGAAAGGCTTGAAGGCCGTCGCGCGGCGCTTTACTCGGACGAAAAGCTCACGGAACGCCGCAATGCCGCTTTTCATGCTGAATTATCCGATGATCGATCCGGTCATGGTCAATCTGGGCCCGTTCCCGGTGCGCTGGTACGCCATGGGCTATATTGTCTCGCTGGTGCTGGGCTGGCTGATCGCGATGCGGCTGACGCGCAGCGAAACGCTGTGGGGCGCCGTGAAACATCCGGCGCCGGACCGGCTCGACGATCTGCTGGTCTTTGTCGCCTTCGGCGCCGTTCTGGGCGGCCGCACCGGCTATGTCCTGTTCTACAACCTGCCGTTCTTTCTCCAGAATCCGCTGGAGATTCCCGCGGTCTGGAAGGGCGGCATGTCCTTTCACGGCGGGCTCGCCGGCGCGACTTTGGGCGCCTGGCTTTATGCGCGGCGCGAGAAGATCGCGTTCCTCACCGCCGGCGATATTTGCAGCGCGGTGGCGCCGCTCGGCCTGTTCCTGGTGCGCATCGCCAATTTCATCAAGCCCGAACTGTGGGGCCGCCCGACCGATGTCCCGTGGGCGATGGTTTTTCCCGGCGCCGGGCCCGAGCCGCGCCATCCCAGCCAGCTTTATGAGGCTGGCCTCGAAGGCCTTGCGCTCGGCCTGATCGTCGCTCTCGCGGTGCGGATGGGGGCGTTCCGCCGGCCCGGCTTGACCTCGGGTCTTTTCATCGGGTTTTATGGGCTGGCGCGCATTTTCTGTGAATTTTTCCGCGAGCCGGACCCGCAGCTTGGCTTCCTGTTCGGCGGCGCGACCATGGGCATGCTGCTGTCGGCGCCTCTGGTCGCGCTGGGCGGCGCGTTGGTGCTTTATTCCTTGCGCCGCGGTCCCGTCGCGGCGGAAAATCTGGCGGCGGAGGGGTCATGACGGACACGCAGGACGGCGCGCCGCAAGAGGGCGGCCAAGAAAATTCGCGCGGCCAAGAAAACTCGCGCAGCCTGAAGGACGATCTCCGCGAGATCATCGCCGACGAGGGGCCGATCTCGATCGAGCGCTTCATGGCTTTGGCGCTCACCCATCCGACCAAGGGCTATTACACCACGCGCAATCCCTTCGGCGTGGAGGGCGATTTCGTCACCGCGCCGGAAATCTCGCAAATGTTCGGCGAACTGATCGGGCTGTGGGCGGCGGAAATGTGGAGCCAGATCGGCGCTCCCGCCCGGGTGCGGCTGGTGGAGCTAGGGCCGGGACGCGGCGTCTTGATGGCCGACGCTTTGCGCGCCGCCCGCGCCGCGCCCGAATTTTTCCAGGCGCTGGACGTCCATCTGGTCGAGGCCAGCGATTTGCTTGCCGAGCAGCAGCGCGCGGCGCTGGCGGACAGCGGCAAGCCCGTCACCTGGCATCACAGCCTCGACGACATCCCGCCCGGCCCGGCGATCTTCATCGCCAATGAGTTTTTCGACGCGCTGCCGGTGCGCCATTACCTCAAGACGCCGAAGGGCTGGCGCGAAAGGCTGGTCGGACTCGATCCGGACGGCGAACTGGCCTTCGGCCTCAGCGAGGAGAGCGAGCCCTATATCAAGGCGCAGGCGCCGGACGGGTCGATCCTCGAAGTCGGGGCGGCGGCGCAAAGGCTCATCACCCGGATCGCCGCGCGCATCGTCAGCGAGAACGGCGCGGCGCTGGCGATCGATTACGGCTATGTCCGCACGGCTTTCGGCGAGACGCTCCAGGCGGTCAAATCGCATGTCTTTGTCGATCCGCTGGAGGATCCGGGTCAGGCCGATCTCACCACCCATGTCGATTTCTCGGCGCTCGCCCGCGCCGCCTCTGCCGCGAACGCCTTGGTTCACGGGCCGGTCGAGCAGGGCGCCTTTCTGGCCGAGCTGGGGATTTTCGAGCGCGCCGAAATGCTCAAGCGCGGCGCCTCGCCCGAACAGGCGGAGCAGATCGATTCCGCTCTGGCGCGGCTCGCCGGCGATGGCGAAAGCGAAATGGGGGCGTTGTTCAAGGTTCTGGCGGTGACCCGGCGCAGCGTCAAGGAGGCGCCGGGCTTCGCTTCGGCGCAGGCAGGTTCATGAAGGAAGAAATTTTAGGCGCCGCGCTGCGCGCGCCGTCGCTCAATAGGGCGTCGCACGCCTTTTTCACCCGGCGGGGCGGCGTGTCGCAGGGCGTCTATGCCTCGCTCAATGGCGGCGTCGGCTCGAAGGACGATCCCGGCGCGGTGGCCGAGAATCGCGCCCGGATGGCGCGCGCGCTCGGCGTAAAGCCAAGCCATTTTCTGGTGCCTTATCAGATCCATTCCGCCGAGGCGCAGGCGGTTTCGGCGCCCTGGCCGGAGGACGCGCGGCCGCGCTGCGACGGGCTCGTCACCGCGACGCCCGGCCTCGCCCTCGGCGTCACAGGGGCGGATTGCGGCGTGCTGTTGTTTGCCGATGAGACTGCGGGGGTGATCGGCGCGGCCCATTCCGGCTGGAAAGGCGCGCTGACCGGCATGGTCGAGGCCCTCGTCGCCGCCATGGAGGCATTGGGCGCGCGCAAGGCCAATATTGCCGCCGCTCTGGGGCCGACCATCGCGCAAGCCAGCTATGAAGTCGGACCGGAATTTTTCGCGCGTTTCGAGGCCGAGGACGCCGGCTTCGCACGGTTCTTCGCGCCCTCCGACAAAAAGGGCCATTATCTGTTCGACCTGCCGGACTTCATCGCCATGCGGGCCGAGCGCGCGGGCGTGGGCCGGTTCGAAAGTCTCGGCCTCGACACCTATGCCGATGAAGACCGCTTCTATTCCTATCGCCGCATGACCCATCGCGGCGAGCCGGATTACGGCCGGCTGGTCGCCGCCATCGCCTTGCCGGAATAGGGGGCGCGGAGCCACCGCCGCGTTCAGTGACCGAGATGCGCGTGGGGCGTTTCGGGCGCGTCGGGGTCGATCACCTGCACAAGACCCATCATGCCCCGGTCCTCATGTTCGAGGATGTGGCAATGATAGACGAAGGTTCCGACTTGTTCCTTGCGGTTGAAGGGAATGCGCACCGTGATGCGGCCGGGCGCGCAGTCCTTGTTGCCGATCGAACCGTCGCAATTGTCTGAGCCGCGTGGAATCGGCACGGAATCGTGCAGGTCTTCGCCCAAAGCGGCGTGGCCGTTCGCGCCGGTCTTGTCCTGATAGAACGCCTCGATGATCCCGTCCGATTTCAGGCTTTGATTCTGGCTGGAACATTTGTCCATCGTCGCCGGATCGGAGCAGGGAAAGCGGAAATAGGCGTAATTGTGCAACTGGCTGGCCTCGCCGATGCTGAAGCGGCTCTGATGGATGTGGAAATTGTGGAACTCATTGGTCCAGTTCTCGATCACCCAGGTTTCCGCGTCTTCCACGCTCCTGCTCCGTCTCACGCAAATATTGCCGAATTCGGGAAAGGCGGCGAAGGCCGGCGTGAAATTATGGGACCCGTCCGATTTGAATTTGGCCTCGCTGGCTGACTTGACCTCGTCCAGCCGGACGGCCGCGGTATCGGCCAGAGCCTGGTCCGCGTTGTCGCGGCGGAAAAAGCGATAGGCGTCATAATCGGCGGGCGTCGGCTCGCCTTCATGCGCCGGCGGAGCGCGGAGCCCGGCGACGAGTCCGAACAGGTCGGCGTTGCGATAGCCGTCGCCGTCGCCATAATTCGGATTTTTGACGAACAGGATCACGCGTTCGTTGCCGTCCAGCGGTTCGCAGGCCGCCGCCAGCGAGCCGGCTTTCGTCCCGGCCTTGGCGAGGCTGCGCACAATGGTCGGGCCGCGCGACGTGAGGTCGAATTTTTTCATCCCCGCCGGCGCCCCGGCTTGCGGGCGCATGGCCGCCCCGCTTCGCGGTTCGGCCGAAGCAGCCGCTTTTGCCGTCTGCGGCCATTTGACCGTCGCGAGAACGACGGCCGGCCAGTTGTCGCCGCCGGAATACACGCCCAGACTGACCAAAGCGAAGGCGCCGCCTTCCAGTCGCCGATCCAGTTCGATCGCAACCCGGGAGCCGGGCATCAGCAGCATTTCCTTGGCCTCGCTCTCCTGCGCCGCGGCGACTCCGTCCTTGGACAGGATGCGGAAATCAATCGGATGAACCTGATTTGACGCCAGCTTGTTCGTCGCCTCGTCGAGCGGGATGATCGCGAGACGGTAGGAGGCGGAGGGCGAGCCATTGGCGATGCGCCAGACTTCCGCCTCGTCGCGTCGCAGGTCTTGAGCGATTTCGGGCTTCTGGACGCCGTTGACCGTGAAGATCCAGCTCGTGTCGCCGCCGCCGTTGCATTCGCCATCCGGCCAAAGCGTCGTATCGCGTGAATTGTCCGATGGCGCGCACAGCGCCGGGTCGGACGAGGCGACAAAGACATAATCGCCTTTGTCGGCGTTCTTCTGGATTTGCATATCCCGGATCAGCATCAGGCGCAGGTTCGTCTTGACCGGAGCGGCGCCGGGCGCGGTCGGATGGTCGTCCGCATTTCCGACCGTGATCAGCCCCGACGTGCCGCCGGACAATTGCTTGGCGCTGTAGCCGTGCGGATGCGGGTGGAACCAGAACAGGCCGCTCGGGTGATAGCCGCTTTCGAGGGCCTGGTTGGGGATCGTGGGATCGGGCCGGTGCGGTGGGATGGCGATGTCATAATTCAGGGCGTCGGCCACGTTGTGGACATGCTGGCCGCCGGCGCCGCCGCACTGGTCGCCGTGCTGCGGGCTGGCGAGATCGAGCACATAATCGCCATAGAGCTTTTTCGCCTCGTCCTTGTAGGGACTGACCAGCAGGCCGTGGGTGTGGAGATTGGTCGACTGGCACGGCGCCCCGCCGAACGGCGCGCCATCTGGTCGCGCGGGGCTCGCCGTCGTATAATCCAGCCGGCTCGTGACCCGCGATTTGAAATGATCGCCGAAATCGAGCTCGATGCGGCCCGGCGCATAGCCCCAGACCGCGCGAAACGATGGGTTCTCGAAATCCTGAGACCGAATGCGACAACGCTGGCCGTTCTCGTCGAAAATATAAGCGGCGGTTTCGGCGGCGGGCGCCGCCGCCCAGATCGGGACGCCGTTGATCAGACGGCCGCCGACGCGAATGTCATATTGCTGAGCCGTGAAATCGACCTTGACTTCGCCAGGCGCGCGGCCGCCGTGGAGAAAACGGTGTTCGGGTTCGAAGGCGATCAGCGGCCGGTAGGGTTGGACGCCGTTCGTTGGCGTAAAGGCTTGCCAGTGCGCGTCGCAATAGCTCTGGGCTTTTTCGGGACCGGCTTCCGCGGCCGTGACGCTGAAACAGGCGATCGAAAACAACAAGGTCGAACGAAGGCCGAAGCAAACCATGACGTTCCTCCAAACAGGATATCAGAAATTGAATCAGCGTCGCCGAGAGGACTGTTTGCAGATTAAGCAAACGACCAATTCTGGCGGCTCTTAACGACGAATTCATGTACAAATTTAAGTATTATATCCAGTATAGAGCATATTATGGCTTTGTGAACCCTCTGCGGCGAAACGGAAGGCAATAACAAAGTCGGTCGGCTTTCATGTCCCGCGCGGCTTGGCCCGCGTGGTCGGCGCGGCGGCGGCCGGGTCGTCGGGCCAGGGATGGCGCGGATAACGCCCTTTCATTTCGGCCTTCACCGCCGCCCAGGAGCCCTTCCAGAAGCCCGGCAGATCGCGCGTGATCTGGATCGGACGATGGGCCGGCGATAGCAGATGCAGGGTCAGGGGAGCGCGGCCGCCGGCGAGGCTCGGATGGGTCGAAAGCCCGTAAAGCTCCTGTACGCGCACCGCCAAAACCGGGCCTTCGGCGGCCGAATAATCCAGCGCGATGGACGATCCGGCCGGGGTGAGGAAATGGGTTGGCGCCTCGTTTTCGAGCCGGCGCGCGAGATCCCAGGGAATCAGCGCGGCCAAAGCGGCGTCGAATTGCTCCGGCCCGATCTCGTCCAGTTTCTGGCAACCGAGAATGAAGGGCGCCAGCCAGTCTTCGGGATTTTGCGCCAGAGCGGCCTCATTCAAGTCCGGCCAGGGATTTTCCGCGCCTTCGCCGCTGTTGCGGGCGAAAGTCTCGCGCAGGAAAGCGATCCGCTCGCGGGTCTGCCGTTGCGCCTTGCTCCAGTTCAGCCGGTCGATCCCGAAATCCGCCGCGCCGCGCGCCAGACTTTGCGCATTGTCCGCATGGACTTCGACCGGCAGGTTTTTCTCGGCCAGAACCAGCGCGCCATAGCGCCGCGCCTCGCGCCGGCGCAGGGCGCCGCTCGCCGCGTCGAAGCGCGTTTCGTCGCGGCGCTCGATCTCTTGGCCGAACAGGGCTTCGAAATCGGCCTCGTCCAAGGTGGCGGCCGCAAGAATGCGGCTCGCGCCGGCGCGGCCGGTCACTTCCGCCACCGCCACCATCTTTTCCCGCGCCAGCGCCTGATGCGGCTCCAGGCTGGCGGCGCGGCCATTGGCCATCAGAAATTCGCCGGGTTTTCCGCGCGCGCGGGCGATACGGTCCGGAAAAGCCAGCGCGATCAGCGCGCCCGGCGCGAGCGGGCGTTTTTCTCCTTTTTCGCCAAGGCCGCGCGCGGCGTCGCGCAAAAAATGCTTCCAGCCATGGGCGAGGCGGCGGCCATCCTTGCCGCGTTGGGACTCGTCGCGCAAAAAGCGGTCGAGCCGCTCGGCGAGGTCGGGCGAATCGCCGCCGAGGCCGCGCTCTGTCAGGATCACGGCCAGTTCGCAGGCCTCTTCGCCGGCGCCCATGCTTTCGGCTTGCAGCGCCATGCGGGCGAGGCGCGGCGGCAGCGGCAATGTCCGCATGGCTTTTCCGCGCGGGGTGATGGCGCCCTCGGCGTTGAGCGCCCCGAGTTCCTGCAGCAAGGCGCGGGCTTCGGCGCAGGCGGGGCCGGGCGGCGGGTCGAGCCAGCGCAGCTCGTTGGGGTCGCGCGCGCCCCAGGCGGCGAGGTCGAGCAGCAGACCGGACAGGTCGGCGGCCAGGATTTCCGGCTGGGCGAAGGCGGGCAGGGCGCCGGTCGCGGCCTCTTCCCACAGCCGGTAACACACACCCGGCGCGGTGCGGCCCGCGCGGCCGCGCCGCTGGTCGGCGGCGGCGCGCGAGACGCGCAGGGTTTCGAGCCGGGTCAGCCCAAGTTCGGGCTCGAAACGCGGGGCGCGGACGAGGCCGCAATCGATCACCACCCGCACCCCGTCAATCGTGATCGACGTTTCGGCGATGGAGGTCGCCAGCACGATCTTGCGCCGTCCCGGAGGAGCGGGGCGGATCGCGCGATCCTGCGCCGCGCGCTCCATCGCGCCATAGAGCGGGCAAAGATTGACCGCGGGATCGCGCAGGCTCTCTTCCAGAGTCGCGGCAAGACGCCGGATTTCCGCCTGTCCGGGCAGGAAAACCAGAATCGAGCCCTGCTGTTCGGCCAAAGCCCGCCGTACGGCGCGGGCGGCGGCCTCCTCGATTCGCTCGCGCGGATCGCGGCCGAGATAGACCGTCTCGACCGGAAAGGCGCGGCCCTGCGATTCGATCGCCGGCGCATCGCCCATCAAAGCGGAGACCCGCGCGCCGTCGAGCGTCGCCGACATGACGATCAGCCGCAGGTCCGGACGGAGCGCGGCCTGGGCGTCGAGCGCCAGAGCGAGGCCCAGGTCGGCGTCGAGCGAACGCTCGTGAAATTCGTCGAACAGGACGGCCGCCACGCCGTCGAGCGAAGGATCGTCCAGAATCATGCGGGCGAAAACGCCCTCGGTCACGACTTCGATCCGCGTTTTCGGCCCGCCCAGCGTCTGCATCCGGACCTTGAGGCCGATGGTTTCCCCAAGATTTTCGCCGAGCAGGCCGGCCATGCGCTCGGCGGCGGCGCGGGCGGCGAGGCGGCGGGGCTCCAGCACGATGATCTTGCCGTCGCCGAGCCAGCGCGCGCAGACCAGGGCTTCCAGCAGCGCCAGCGGAACCCGCGTGGTCTTGCCCGCGCCGGGCGGGGCGACCAGCACAAGCTTTTGAGACTCCGCTAGAACCTCGGTCAGACGGGGCAGAACCTCGTCGATCGGAAGGGGGGCGGCGGAAGGCGGCGGCGCGGCGGAGCTCATCGCCGCCTCTTGCCAGCATTCGCCGGGCGGGGCAATCATCGGGCGATCATCCTTGGCGAAAGGCCAAGGCC
>NZ_JAYSBG010000132.1:0-9229 GCF_041915505.1 Rhodoblastus sp.
CTCAGCGGCACGCCGAGGATCTGCGCCTTGTCGCGGTCGATATCGAGATAGATCGACGGATTGGTCGCCGAGAAGGTGGTGAACACCCGGTTCAGCCTGGAATCCTGATTGGCGGCGATGGTCAGGCCGCGTACGACCTGCGCCAGCTCCTTCGGATCGGCGCCGCCGGTGTCCTTCACGACATAAGTGAAGCCGCCGCCGGTGCCGAGGCCGATGATCGGCGGCGGCGCCAGCGCCACCACCGTGCCGCCGGTGATGGCGGTGAATTTCTGGCCGAGGCTCTTGATGAGCGCCTGGGCGGATTCAGACTTGTCGCGGCGCTCCTCGAAGGGCTTCAGCGTCACGACGATGAAGGCGGAGTTCGGCTGCGAATAGGAATCGATGAAATTGAGGCCGACCACCGAGGTGTAATCCTCGATCGCCTTTTCCTCCTTGAGGATCGCCTCGGCCTGGCGCACCACGTCATTGGTGCGGTTGAGCGACGCGCCGCCGGGAAGCTGAACCACGACGAAGAAGGCGCCCTGATCGTCCTCGGGCAGGAAGCCCGTCGGCGTCTTTTTCGCGAGCGCCCAGACGCCCGCGCTGGCGACGCCGACCATGACGAGGCCGATGACCGAGACGCGCACCAGTCGCGCAACGACGGCGCCATAGCGGTCGCGCACCCAGTCGATCGAGCGCATGACCCAGCCGACGATTCCACGCCGCGGGCCATGATGGCGCTTGAGCAGCACGCCGCAGAGCGCCGGGGACAGCGTCAGCGCGTTGACCGCCGACAGGAACATGGCGACCGAGACAGTGACAGCGAACTGGCGGAACAATTCGCCGGAAATGCCGGGAATGAAGGCGACCGGGACGAAGACCGACATCAGCACGAGGGTGATGGCGATGATCGGCGCGGTGATCTCCGCCATGGCCTTTTTGGTGGCCTCGGCGGGAGTGAGATCCGGCTCCTCCTCCATCACGCGCTCGACATTCTCGACCACGACAATGGCGTCGTCGACCACGATGCCGATGGCCAGAACCACCGCGAGCAGCGAGACCGTATTGGCCGAATAGCCGACCGCTTTGAGCGCGATGAAGGCGCCGATCAGGCTGACCGGCACGGCGAGCGTCGGAATGAGGGTGGCGCGGAAGCTGCCAAGGAAGAAGAACACGACGAGGACGACGAGAATGAAGGCCTCGATCAGCGTCTTCTGCACCTCGTGGATCGTGTCGGTGACGAAGACCGTCGGGTCATAGGTGACCTTCCAGGCGACATCGTCCGGGAAATTCTTTTCCAGCGCCGCGATCTGCTTCTTCACCGCGTCGAGCGTGGTCAGCGCATTGGCGCCCGGCGTCTGGTAGATCGCGATCGCCGCCGCCGGCGAGCCGTTGAAGAACGTGTCGCGGTCGAGATTGGCCGCGCCCAGCTCGACGCGGGCGATGTCCTTGAGCCGCAGGATCGAGCCGTCCGCGGCGGTGCGGATGATGATATTCTCGAATTCCTCGACCGAGGTCAGACGGCCCTTGGTCTGGATGTTGAGCTGGATCTGCTGGTCGTCGGCCGCGGGACGCGCGCCGATGCGGCCGACCGCCGCCTGGACGTTCTGCGACTGGATGGCGTTGATGACGTCCGCCGTGGTGAGGCCGAGGCCGGTCAGGCGGTCGGTGAGAACCCAGGCGCGCATGGCGTAATCCTGCGGGCCCCACAAAGTGGCGTCGCCGACGCCGGGCGTGCTGCGGATCTGGTCCAGCAGGTTGATCGTGACGAAATTGGAAAGGAACAGCGGGTTCTTGGTCCCCTTCGGCGAATAGATGCCGATGACGCCGAGCAGCGCCGAGGATTTTTTCTTGACCGTAATGCCCTGTTTCTGGACCTCCGGCGGCAATTGCGCCAGCGCGATCTGGACGCGGTTGTTGACATTGACCGCGTTGATGTCGGGATTGGTGCCCAGTTCGAACGAGACCGTAAGCGTGTAGCTGCCGTCGTCGCCGCTCACGCTCTTCATGTAGATCGCCTTGTCGACGCCGACCACTTGCGCCTCGATGGGCTGCGCGACGGTGGAGTCCACGATCTTGGAATTGGCGCCCGGATAGAAGGTCGTGACCGACACCTGAGGCGGCACGATGTCGGGATATTGCGCCAGCGGGATCGACAGCAAAGCGAGGAGGCCCGCGATGGTCGTGACGATCGCGATGACGATCGCGAGACGCGGCCGATCGACGAAAAGGGCGGAGAACATGGACTCAGCTCCGGTTCTGGGTGACGGGCGAAGCGGTCACCGGCGCGCCGGGCCTCACATTCTGCAAGCCTTCGACAATCACGACATCGCCGGGGGAAAGGCCGCTCTCGACCACCATGTCGGAACCGCTCTCGCCGCCGACCTTGAGACGGCGCACAGCCGCCTTGCCGTCCTCCACCACGAAGACATAGACGCCGTCCTTGTCGGCGAGCAGCGCCGCCTGCGGCACGACGACCCGGCTCTGCGGCGCGTCGCTCGCCAGTTGCAGGCGCACGAGCTGGCCGTCCCGCAGCCGCTCGTCCGGATTCGGGAACACCGCGCGCAGTGTGATCGTGTCGGTGGAGCGGTCCACCTTGACGTCGACGAAATCGATCTTGCCGGCCTGGCCATAGGTCGTGCCGTCCGCGAAAGTGAGCTTCGCCCCGGTGTTGTCGAGGCTTGTCTTGGCGTCGCCGGTCACCCGCAGGAATTCGCGCTGGCTGACCGGGAAAGTCACATACATCGGATCCTGGCTGACGATGGTCGCCAGCACGCCGCTGTCCGGCCCGACGACATTGCCGGCCGTCACATTGGTCAGGCCGATGCGGCCCTTGATTGGCGAGGTGATCGAGGCGTAGCCGAGATTGATCTGGGCGGTCGAGAGATTGGCCTTGGCGCTGAGCACCGCGCCGGCGGACTGCTGGTCCTGCGCCGCCGCCTGATCGCGCTGCACCGCCGTGCCGGCCTGTTTGGTCAGCAGTTCTTCCGCGCGCTTCAACTGGATTTCGGAGAGCGTCTTGGACGCTTCGGCGCGTTCGAGCGCGCCCTGCGCCTGTTCGACATCGGCCTTGAACAGGTCGGGCTCGATCTCATAAAGCGGCTCGCCAATCTTGACCGCCTGGCCTTCCTGGAAGGCGACCGATTGCAGATAGCCTTTTACGCGGGCGCGGACTTCGACCTTTTCCACAGCATCGACGCGGCCGACGAAATCCGCGCCCTTGGAAATTTCCTTGGTCACGGCGGGCGCGACGCCCACGCGGACCGGCGCCGGCGTCTGCGCGAAAGCCGCGACGGCGGAAATCAGCACGGCGGCCGCGACGGCCGGAACCACGCCGACACGCCGGCCGGATAGGACCTTCAGGGAGCGGGAATGGGCGGCCATCGTTCCTTGTCCTCCGGAATTTTTGGCGGGGGCGCGGTGAGCGCGAATCGCCGGCAAACAGATGGGGTGGGGAAAACTAGACCATCGATCTTTCATTCGTGTGAGCGCCACCTGAGAAAATCGCAGGGGTTGACCTTTGATCGACGTCATTGCTCCTATTGACTAGCCGGAACAGTCTAAACGGGCAAGTACGCCTTTCGGGAAGGGGCGGACCAGGCGGCGTTCCGACGGGGAGCATCCAAAATGTCAGAGAATCCCAAATCGAGCCTCGAAAACCTGTCCGACGACGACGTCTTCATGTCGGTCAAGGAACTGAAGGCCTATGTCACTCACGTCGAACTGGCCAAGGCGAAGAAATCGATCGAGGCGCAGAACCGCGCCGACCAGGCCAAGCAAGAATTGCTTGAGCGGCTGAGATCGGACAAGCCGATCGATGATTTGCGCATCCGCAGCTTCCTGCTGCGCGTCAAGGCGGCCGCCGAAGCCGGCCAGAGCCAATTGCTGATGGGCCGCTTCCCTTCCGAATTGTGCACAGACCACGGCCGGGCCATCAATATGGCCGAACCAAACTGGCCCGACACGCTCACCGGCCTCCCGCGTCAGGCCTATCTGACCTGGAAGGACAAGCTCCAGCCTCTCGGCTACAAGCTCTCGGCGCTGATCGTCGACTGGCCGGAGGGCGTGCCCGGCGACGTCGGCCTCTATCTGTCGTGGTGATGATCCTGCCGGATCCGACGCGCCTGCAATGAAGCGGCCGGCGGGACGCCGCCGGCGCGCGGGCGCGCTTGGGCCAGGCTTGGGAATCGGAGGCGAGGCTTGAGCAATCTCCAGCGCCGCATTGTCGCGCTGATCGCGTTGGTTCTCGCGCTGGGGCTCGGCGCGGCGGCCTGGCGCTTCCTGTCCCAGCCCAAGATCCTGGCCGTCGCGGTCGGGCCGGCCAATTCCGACGATTCCGATTTCATCGCCGCCTGGAGCCGGGTGCTCGCCGCGGATGGCGGACACCTGCGGCTCAAGGCGGTTCCGACCTCCGGCCCAGCGGAATCGCTCGAAAAGCTGAAAAAGGGCGAGGTCGCTCTGGCGGTGGCGCGGATCGACCTCGGCGCGTCGGAAAAAATGCGCGCGGTTGCGGTGTTGCACAGCGATCCGGTGGTCATCGTCGCGCCGGAAAAAGCCAAGATCGACACATTCGCGCGCCTGAAAGGCAAGAGCCTCGGCGTGATCGGGCCGCCCCACGCCAATGACGTCCTGATTGATACTCTGCGCCGCCATTACCGGGCCGATCCCAATGTCGTCGCTCTGCCGCCCACGCCTGCGGAGATCGTGGCGGCCTTTCGCGAGGGCAAGGTCGACGCCTTGCTGTTCGTCGCGCCGACAACGCGGAGCGCTACGGTGGCCGACAATTGGTCGACGACCCGGCGCGCCATGGGCAAGGCGCTCGCGATCACGCCGATCGACGAGGGCGACGCCATCGCCGAGGCCTCGCCAGTCTATGAATCCGGCGAGATCCCCGCCGGCCTGTTCGGCGCGTCGCCGCCCACGCCCGCCGAGGAGGTCGCCACCCTGCGCACATCGACCTATCTGCTCGCCGACCGTGGCTTGTCCGACCGGACTATCGGCCAACTGACGCGCAACCTGTTCGAAAACCGCCAGCGCATCGCCGCCGATACGGCCGTCGCCAATCTCGTCAAGGCGGCGAGCGTCGACAAGGACGCCGTCATTCCGGTTCATCCCGGCGCGCAGGTCTATTATGACGGCGAGGAAACCGGCCTCGTCGAACAATATGGCGACTGGCTCTATTACGGGCCGCTGCTGCTGGGCGGAATCGCCTCCGCCGTCATGGCGTCGCTGCGTTTCCTCGGTTTCACGCGCCACGATGAGACCAGCGAGAGCCTGCTGGCGAAAGTCCCCGAAGTGATCGCCTTGATCAAATCGGCGCAAACGACACAGGAGCTCGATGAAATCCGCGCGCGGATCGATCTGGCGGTCGAACGTTTCACCCATGACGTCGTCGAAGGCAGCGTCGAAGAGCAGAAGACGGCGCCGATCGCGCTCGCGGTGGATTATCTGGGCCGGATGATTTCCGAACGCCGCGCCGAGCTTGCGCGCGCGGCCAAGGCTTGAAACGACTAAAGGGAGGGGAAGGATGTCTGAGCAGAAGATCCCGTCGAACGCCCTGCAGGACTATTGGACGGACGCCGCCCAACGCTGGGTCCTGAGCCTCGACGTGCTGCGCCAGCGCGGCGACAACCATTTCACCCATGCCGCCATGACGGCGCCCAATGTTCTGACCTTCCCGGTCACGCTGGTGATGGACGGCCGCAAGCTGGAGCGGCCGGTCAATTACGGCCTGACGCGCGTAACGCCGCCGGAAGACGTCCCCAGCGATCCGCGCAAGCCGCCGATCGTGGTGGTCGATCCGCGCGCCGGCCACGGCCCCGGCATTGGCGGGATGAAGGACCATAGCGAGATCGGCGCGGCGCTCGCGGCCGGCCATCCCTGCTATTTCGTCGGCTTCCTGCCTGATCCCGTTCCGGGCCAGACCGTCGAGGACGTTTGCCGCGCCGAGGCCGCCTTCATCGCGAAAGCCGCCGAACTTCACCCCGACGCCGACGGCAAGCCCATTGTCATCGGCAATTGCCAGGCTGGCTGGCAGGTGATGATGATGGCCGCGCTCAATCCCGATCTCGCCGGGCCGATCATGCTGGCCGGCTCGCCCCTGTCCTATTGGGCCGGAGTGCATGGCAAGAATCCGCTGCGCTATCTCGGCGGCCTGCTCGGCGGCACCTGGCTGACCGCGCTTTCGGGCGATCTCGGCGCCGGCATTTTCGACGGCGCCTATCTGGTCGCCAATTTCGAATCGATGAATCTCGCCAATACCTACTGGAGCAAGCCGTATAATCTCTACGCCAAGGTCGATACGGAAGCGAAGCGCTTCCTCGATTTCGAGACTTGGTGGGGCAGCCCGGTCCTGCTCAACGCCGGCGAGATGCAATGGATCGCCGATAATCTCTTCGTCGGCAACAAGCTCGCCGCCGGCTTGATCCGCACCTCCGACGGCGCGCGAATCGACCTGCGCGACATCAAATCACCGATCATCTGTTTCTGCTCCTGGGGCGACAATATCACCCCGCCGCAGCAGGCTCTCGACTGGATCCTCGATCTCTACGACACGATCGACGACATCGTCGCCCATGGCCAGACCATCATCTATTCCGTGCATCCGAGCATCGGCCATCTCGGCATTTTCGTCTCCGGTCAGGTGGCGCAGAAGGAGCACGCCGAATTCGTCTCCTTCATGGATCTGATCGAGGTGCTGCCGCCCGGCCTCTACGAGGCGGTCATCGTGGAGGCCGACAAGGTCGAAGGCGAGCGCGCGCTGATCAAGGGCGACTATTTGTTCCGGCTCGAACGGCGCACGCTCGACGACATTCGCGCCTTCGGCGTCAATGACGAACTCGACAACAAGCGTTTCGCCGCCGCCGCGCGGGTGTCGGAGATCAATCTCGGCCTCTACCAGACCTTCCTGCGCCCCTTCGTGCGGGCGACGACCAATGAAACCACGGCCTCGTTCCTGCGCGAGACTCATCCCTATCGGCTGCGCTTCGCCAGCTTTTCCGACCGCAATCCGGCCATGGCGCCGATCAAACAGGCCGCGAACGAAGTCCGCGCCCATCGCAAGACGGTCGCCGAGGACAATCCCTATCTCGCGCTGGAGCGGATCGGCTCGGCCTGGATCACGACCTGGCTCGAATCCGCCGGCGCCCTGCGCGACGCCATGACCGAAGCCTTCTTCCTCAACGCCTATGCCTCGCCCTGGCTGCAGGCCGCCATCGGACTCGGCGGCGAACAGGGCGCCGAAAGCCGCCGCGCCGCGCGCGACCTCAAGAGCGAGGCGGAAGCCGCGCATCTGCGCGCCCGGTTGGAGCATCTGTTCGACAAGGGCGGGCTGGAAGAGGCCTTTTTGCGCGCGCTGATCTATATCCGGCTGCCGGAAGGCACGATCGACGAACGCGGCTACAATATGCTGAAAATCATCCGCGAATCGCGCAAGGCCGGCGAGAGGCTCGACACGCAGCGCTTCAAGGACGTGTTCCGCGAACAATTGCAACTGGTCGCGCTCGACGCCGATCGCGCCATGGCCGCCTTGCCGAAACTGGCGCCCCCCGGAAGCGCCGACGCCGACAAGGCGCTGAAGGCGCTGCATCTGATGATGTCGGCGCGCGGCGCCCCGCCGGAGGAAGGCCAGCGCCGGCTTGCCGAGGTCGAGGCGCTGCTCGGCGCGACGCCCGCGCAAGCCGAAGCGCCGGAAGTCGCGGCGCCGCGCCCGCGCGCCGTCCGCAAACCGAAGACCGCAACCGAATAAGGCTCAAGGCGCGACCGGCGATCCGGGCAGGAAGAAGAAGCTGAGCGCCATGACCAGATAGACTCCGAGCAATTGCGCGCCGCGCAGCCAATCGGAGCGGCCGTCGCCGGCCACTTGGCCGGTGATCAGCACGGCGAGCAGGATCATCAGCACCAGCCCGCCCGGAAAGGCCAGATCCATCGGCGCGGGGCCAACGAACAGGCTGGCGAGGACCAGCACGGGCGCCACGAACAGGGCGACCTGCGCGCTGGAGCCAATGGCGATCGACAGCGAAAGGTCCATGCGGTTGCGCAGCGCCGCCTGGATCGCGGTGGCGTGTTCGGCCGCATTGCCGACAATGGCCACCAGAAAGACGCCGACGAAAGCCTTGCTCAGCCCCACCGCATGGGCGGTCGGCTCGATGGCGCCGACCATGATCTCGCTCATCCAGGCCACGCCGATGGTCGCCGCCGTCAGGATCGCCAGCGCCCGCCCGACCGATTGGGGCGCTTCGCTTGTCTCCTCCGCTTCGCGCTCTCCCGCGAACAGAGCGCTATGGGTGACCAAAGCGAAAGCGAGATAAGCGGCGTAAAGCAGGATGAGCACGATTGCGATCGCGACGCTGAGACGGCCCAGCCCCTCCGCCGTCGCGCCCGAGGCGATGCGGAAGGCGGCGGGGATGACAAGCGCGATGGCCGCCAGCGTCAGCATGGCCGCCTGGGCGCGCGCGCCGGCTGGATTGTAATGCTGCTCGTGATGACGCAGCCCGCCGGCCAACATGGCCGCGCCCAGAACCAGCAGAATATTGCCGATGATCGAACCCGCCAGCGAGGCCTTGACGACATCGGTCAGCCCGGCCCGAAGCGCAGCGAGCGCGATGATCAGTTCGGCCGCATTGCCGAATGTGGCGTTGAGCAATCCGCCGACGCCCTCGCCCAGCCGCGAGGCCAAGCGCTCGGTCGCCTCGCCCATCCAGCCGGCGAGCGGCAGGATGGCGAGGCAGGAGGCGGCGAAGACGAGAATGGACCGGCTCGGCGCGAAATATTCGAGGCCGAGCGTGACAGGGATGAAGATCAGCAACCAGTTCATCGCCGTCCTCCCGAATCATGGGGGCGCTACTTGGGGGCGCTATTCGCGGTCCTCCCAGTCCACCCAATCGACGTCGTGGCTATCGAGATAAGCGCTGACCGCCTCGCCGATGGTTCGAAAAAAATTCTGACCGCCGAACTGGGCGAACAGGCCGAACCGCTGAAGCTTGTCCTTCACCGGCCCCTTGAGTTCGGCGAAACAGAGTTCGACGCCCGATTCCTGCAGCGTCGCGTCGAGTTCGGACAGAGCATCGCCGGCGGTGACGTCCACGCTGGTCACGGGCTCGGCCGCGATGACCAGCCAGCGCGCCGGACTGGGCGCCTGCGCCACCGCCGCCAGCGCCCGTTCACGAAAAAATTCAGCATTGGCGAAGAACAAAGGCGCGTCCCAGCGAAACAGCACCAGGCCTGGAATCTGGCGCGCTTCGGGGTGGCG
>NZ_JAYSBG010000133.1:0-9108 GCF_041915505.1 Rhodoblastus sp.
AGTTGATCGACATTTCCGGCGATGAAATGAAAATCGTGCACGACGGCCCGGCTTTCGCCGAACCGCACGATCTCGACATCGTGCACAAGTCGAAAATCAACCCGATCAGCATCTACAAACGCGACGATCCGATGTTCGCGGACGCGCGAGCATGGGCGGCCAAGGACGGCGTGAAACTGGAGACAGCGGCGGACGTCATCCGTGACGGAAACAAAGTGCGTGTCTATATGCACTCCAACGCGCCCAAATACAGCCTCGAAAAATTCGAGGTGAACGAAGGCGACGAAGTCACCGTTTTCCTCACCAATATGGACGACATCGAAAACTTGACTCACGGCTTCACTTTGGTGCGCTACGGCATCGCCATGGAGATCAGCCCGCAGGCGACGGCGTCAGTCACGTTCAAGGCGGACCGGCCCGGCGTGCATTGGTGGTACTGTCAGTGGTTCTGCCACGCCCTGCACATGGAAATGGCCGGGCGCATGCTGGTCCATCCGAAGCAGGGCTGACCATGAGCCGCTCGCGCCTTCCGCTGAAAGCGGCGCTGTTCGCCGCTGCCGTCCTGGCGACGGCGGAGGCGCGGGGGACAGTCATTCCCGTGGGCGAAGGAGAGAGCGTCATCGAGGCGCTCTCTCGCGCGGCGCCCGGCGACACGCTGCATCTGGCGAAGGGAAACTTCAAGGGCGGGCTGGTCATCGACAAACCCGGATTGACGATCGAAGGAGAGGCTGGCGCGACGCTCGATGGCGATGAAACGGGCAACGTCATTACCATTGACGCTCCGGATGTGACCATTCGCGGCCTGACCATTCGACGATCCGGCCTTTCGCTGATCGGCAAGAACTCCGGCATCTTCGTCGATCGCACGGGCGACCGCGCGCGGATCGAAGACAATCATCTCGTCGATAATCTGATCACGATCTATCTGGACGGGCCGCATGACGCGATCGTCCGCCACAATCAGATCTATGGCTTGCAGCGGTTGCGCAGAACCGAACGCGGGCCGGCGGTTTCGCTGTGGAACACGCCCGGCTCCGCTATCGTCGACAACGACATACGCTATGGCCGGGACGGCGTGTTTTCGGTGACAAGCAACCACAACCTCATCCGAGGCAACAGCTTCCACGACCTGCGTTTCGCGGTGCATTTCATGTACACCAACGACAGCGAGGTCGCCCAGAATGTGTCGGTCGGCAACGAAGTCGGCTACGCCATGATGTATTCCGACCGCCTCGTGGTGCGCGACAACCTGTCCGACCACGACCGCGATCACAGCTTGCTGTTCAATTACGCCAATATGTCGCGCATCGAGAACAATGTCGCGCGGGCAAGCGACAAATGCGTCTTCATCTACAATGCGAGCAAGAACGTCCTGTCGGGGAACTGGTTCGAGAACTGCGCTATCGGGGTGCATTTCACGGCGGGGTCGGAGCGCAATGAGATCACCGACAACGCCTTCGTCAATAATCGGCGACAGGTGATGTATGTCGGCACGCGGCTGCTCGACTGGTCGTCGCATGGGCGCGGCAATTTTTACAGCGATAATCCAGCCTTCGATCTCGACGGCGACGGCATCGCCGATACGGCCTATCGGCCCAACGATCTCGTCGATCAGGTGATCTGGCGCGCGCCCGCCGCCAAGATCCTGCTCAACAGCCCCGCGCTCCAGGTCGTGCGCTGGGCGCAGGCGCAGTTTCCCGCGATTCATCCCGGCGGCGTGATCGACAGCGCGCCGCTCATGAAACCGCCGCACCCGTCGGCGCTGGACCGCATGATTCCATGAAACGCATTTCGCCCGACCAGACGATGAACCAGATCACGATCGAGATGCGCGGCGTCAGCCGCCGTTATGGCTCGCAGACGGCCGTTGACAGCGTCGATCTTATCCTGTGCGCCGGCGAATGCGTCGGCCTCGTCGGCCATAATGGCGCCGGGAAAAGCACCATGATCAAGATGATGCTTGGCCTCGTGACGCCGGACAGCGGCATGGTCCGCGTGCTGGGCGAAGACCCCTCAGCCGGCCCGGCGGTGGCGGCGCGCCGGGCGCTCGGCTATCTGCCCGAGAATGTGGCGCTGCATCCGTCGCTGACCGGCGCCGAAACGCTCGCCTTTTACGCCCGTCTAAAGGGCCAGCCGGTCTCGAAAAACGCGCGCCTGCTGGAGCGCGTCGGCATCGAAAACGCGGCGCATCGCCGCGTCGGAACCTATTCCAAGGGCATGCGGCAACGCCTTGGCCTCGCCCAGGCCCTGCTCGGCAATCCGCGCGCCATGCTGCTGGACGAACCGACCTCCGGGCTCGATCCGGCGCTGCGGCAGAGCTTTTACGAAATCATCCGCGAATTGCGTCGGGATGGCGCGGCCATCCTGCTGTCCTCGCATGCTCTGACGGAGCTTGAGGGCCAGGTCGACCGCGTCGCGGTGATGAATCGCGGGCGCAAGGTCGCGGACGGCGGCGTCTCCGACCTGCGCAAACTGGCGGCGTTGCCGCTGCGCATCCGGTTCCTGCCGGACGGCGCGGGGCCCAGCGATCCCCCATCCTGGTCGCAGGTCGCGGGCGGACGGCTGGAGCGCATCTGCGCCGAAGACGAGGTCGCGGCGATCCTGCGCGGCCTGCCCGAATCCGCGCGCGACATCGAGATCCTGCGCCCCAGCCTCGACGATCTCTATGCGGCATTCCAGAAGGGCGCGGCGTGAAACAGATCCTGATCATCATCGGCAAGGAATGGCGCGACGGCCTGCGCAACCGCTGGCTCGTCGCGACGACCGTGCTGCTCGCCGCGCTGGCGCTCACCCTCGCCTTTCTCGGCTCGGCGCCGACCGGCGCCGTCAAGGTCAGCGCGCTCTCCGTGACCATCGTCAGCCTCTCCAGCCTGACGATCTTCCTGATTCCGCTGATGGCGCTGCTTCTGTCCTATGACGCCATCGTCGGCGAAATCGATCGCGGCACGATGGCGCTGCTGCTCACCTATCCAGTCGCGCGCTGGCAGGTCGTGCTCGGCAAGTTCATCGGCCATCTCGCCATCCTGTTGTTCGCAACCGTGATCGGCTATGGCGTCGCAGGCTTCGCCGTTGAATGGGCGCAGGGCGCGGAAAGCGGCGCCTGGGCCGCTTTCGCCTTCATGATCGCGACCTCGGCCCTGCTCGGCGCCGTGTTCATCGCGATAGGCTATCTGATCAGCACATTGGTGGGCGATCGTGGCACGGCGGGCGGCATCGCCATCGGCGTCTGGCTGTTCTTCGTGCTGATCTACGACATGGCGCTGCTCGGCGGGCTGGTGGCGGATCAGGGCCGCAACGTGACCGCGCAGGGCTTGAACGCGCTGCTGCTGTTCAATCCTGCCGACGTCTATCGCCTGCTCAATCTGACCGCGATGAATGATGTCGGCGTCTTCGCCGGCGTCGCCGGGCTCAGCGCCCATGCCGGGCTCGCGCCGGCCACGCTGATCGGCGCGCTGCTGGCCTGGATCGTCGCGCCGCTCGCCGCCGCCATTCTTTTGTTCGCGCGGAGGCAGGTATGAAACGCGCCGCTCTGGTTTTCGCGCTGCTTTCGGCTTTGTCGCTCGCGTCATGCAAGAACGATCAGGACGCGGCTTTGCCCTCGCCGCGCGAGGTCACGGATTCCTCGACGGCGCAGTTCTGCGGCATGTCCCTGAGCGAGCACCCTGGCCCGAAAGCCCAGATCTTCATTCGCGGTCTGCCGGACCCCTATTGGTTCGCCAGCGTCCGCGACGCCTTCGCCTTTCTGTTCCTGCCGGAATCGCCCAAGGCGGTCGTCGCGGTTTATGTCAACGACATGGCGAAAGCGAAGAATTGGGATCATCCCGAGGCGGGAAGCTGGATCGACGCTCACCGCGCTTTGTTCGTCATCGGCAGCCGCCGCCACGGCGGCATGAACGCCGACGAGGCCATTCCCTTCGGCGACGAGGCCGCCGCGAAAGACTTCGTAAATGCCGAAGGCGGCCGGATCGTGCCGTTCTCGGACATGCCGCAGGATTATGTCCTCGAGGCGA
Organism: Rhodoblastus sp.; assembly: GCF_041915505.1. GTDB lineage: Bacteria > Pseudomonadota > Alphaproteobacteria > Rhizobiales > Beijerinckiaceae > Rhodoblastus. Next base: position 4,011 of record NZ_JAYSBG010000133.1, read on the forward strand.
AAACGGGAGATCAATGATGCGCCCATCTCGTCGTCGTTTCATCGCCATCGCCGCCGCCGCCGGCGGCCTTCCGCTGCTCCCGATCTCCGCCGTCCGGGCCGGCGCCGCCGAGAACCCGCGGCTGCGCGTCTGGTCCGGCGCCGCGCTCGGGGCGGACGCCACCATGCAGATCCACCATCCCGACCCCGCGGCGGCGGACCGCCTGATCGCGGCGAGCCTTGCCGAAGTCGAGCGGCTGGAGCGCCAACTCAGCCTGTATCGGCCCGATAGCGCGCTCTGCCGCCTCAACCGCGACGGCGCGGTCGAAGACCCGCCCTTCGATCTGGTGCGCATCCTGTCCGAAAGCCATCGCCTGAACGCACTCACCGGCGGCGCCTTCGACGTGACCGTGCAGCCGCTGTGGACCCTCTATGCGGATCACTTTTCACAACCCGGCGCGTCGCCGTCGGGCCCATCCGCGGACGCCCTCGCGGCGGCCGTCGCACGCATCGGGCAGGACGCGTTGGACGTGGGCGAAAGCCGGATTCGCCTGACCCGGCCGAACATGAGCGTCACCTTGAACGGCATCGGCGAGGGCTATGTTACGGACCGCGTGGTTGACCTGCTTCGGGCGGGCGGCGTCGAGCATGCCATGGTCAATATGGGCGAAATTTACGCGCTTGGTTCACATCCGGGTGGTGATCCGTGGTCGATCGGTCTCGAAGACCCCCGCGCGTCGGAACGCATGACCGAGCGCGTCGCGCTCCAGGACCGCGCCATCGCGACCTCGGCCGGCTGCGGCACGACCTTCGACCCCGGCGGAAAATTCAATCATCTGTTCGAGCCGCGCACCGGCCACACCAGTTGGCGCTGGCTGTCGGCTTCCGTCGAGGCGGCGACAGCAACGGAGGCGGACGCGTTTTCGACGGCGTTCAGCGTCATGCCGGAGGACGCGACCGCGGAAGTCGTGCGCAGGCGCGGTCTCGTCGCCCATTTCATGCGTCAGGACGGATCGCGCTTCGTCCAGCGGGCGTAACCCCGGCGGGCGCGAAACGTAAAGCTTGTTGGAGACGAAAATGAGCGGGACAGGACAGGTCAACGTTCGCATGCGTGGGCCTGGCGACCTGCTGGTTATCGCCGAGGCGCTGGAACGGGAGGCGGCGAGCCGCTATCGAGACTTGTCTCAGCGCATGACGCGGCAAGGCGACCTCGAAATGGCCGCGCTGTTTGAATCGCTCGCCCGGATGGAGGACGCCCATGCGGGCCAGATCGCCGCGCGCCGCCGGCCTCCGCAAGACAGCGAAACGCGCGCGCGCGTCGCGTGGGAAAAACCGCCCGGCCACGACGAAGCCGAAGCCCGCGGCGCGACGCTCAGCCGCTATCAGGCGCTGGCCTTTGCAGTGCGCAACGAGGAGCGCGCCTTCGCTTTCTACGCCTATGTTTCAGCCGAGGCGGAGAGCGCCGAGATCCGCGCGCTGGCGGAAGATCTGGCGCATGACGAACTGGAGCACGCGTCCTTGCTGCGGCAATATCGCCGCCGCGCCTTCCACGAGCATCGCCCCGCCGCGCTTGAAATCCCCGAGAGTCTCGCGCAATTGGAGGCGCTGGCGAAACGCCTCGACGCCGAAGCTTCGGCCGCGCATCGCGCGCTGGCGGAGAGCCTGTGGGCACGCGGCGAGAACGACGACGCCTCGCGTTTCGAACGTCTCGCCGACGAGGAGGCTCAAGGCGCGGGCGAAATCGCCGCCGCCGCGCAACCCCTGAAAAACGCCGCCGACGGCCTGCGGCTGCTCGAACAGGGCTTCGACCATTTCGCGCTCATCGCCGAACGATCCGGTGACGAAGCGCTCGTCGCCGAAGCCCAGCGCCTTGCGAGCAGGATGGTCGCGCGCCTCGCCTCGACCGGCGGCGCCCGCGACAACAGCCTGCTCCCCAGCCAAGCGTCGAAACGACAGGCCTAAGCGCCCGCCGCCATCGCGGCGATCGGCTTTCATTTATGCGCGAAGGCGTCGCGCAGCGAGCCGCGCATCGTATCGATCAATTCATGATCGTGGCGCGCCGCGTAAACGAGATAGATCGAATGGGAAAATTCCGGCGCGTCCGGCGTGCGCCGGAGGCGCCCGGTCGCCAGATGCGCGTCGACGCTGCCGAGACGGAAATAGCCGGCGCCGCCGACCGCCATCAGATAGGAGCGCGCCAGAGGGCCGAAATTGATGGAGATCGCCGGATTGGCGGGCGTGGCCGCGGCCGCGCGCAAATTGACCGAAAAGGCGGGCCCCCAATCGACGAAGATGAAATCATCCGGCTCCACCGCGCAATCGTCCGCCGTCGTGACGAGAACCAGTTTTTCCTCGCACAGCAATTCGACGACCAGATCCGGCTGTTGCGACGGATTATGCAAAACGGCGATGTCCAGCGAGCGGTCACGAATCTTGTCCAGCAAACGAATGGCGGAATCGACTTCCGCGCGCACGGCGATATCGGGGCGATGGCGACGCATCCACACCAGCCAGTTCGTCATCGACGGGTCCCAAAGGCTGAGCTCCGCCCCGACGGCGACGCCTTCCGCCCGACCCGAAGGCAGACTGATCTGCTGCCGCGCCGTTTCCCACGTCTGCACCAGGATCGTCGCGTGCCGGAGAAAGCGCTCCCCCGCCGCGGTGAGCCGCGCCCCGCTCTTGTTGCGCGAAAAAAGCGGACGCCCCAACTGCTCCTCGAGAGCGCGAATCCGCGCGCCCACCGCCGTCTGGGTGATGTTCAGCTTGTCAGCGGCCGCGACGAAGCTGCCCGTGGCGACGATCGTCAGAAACGTCCGCGCCATGACGACATCCATGACCAAACGCCTCCCGAAGCTTTCCGTCGGACGCCCGCCGGGGCGTCCTTCCGTTGATCGTTCACGCCTGACGCAGACCGTCAGGCGATCGATCTTTCTATAAACGCGCTATGCGCCGCTTGTTTGCTCATGCGCAAATAAATTGATCTTAACGCGTGAGACGGTCAATCCGTCGTTCAAAACGACCGCGAGATAATTCGCTTTATCCATCTGTTTTCACTGGATTCTTATCAAGGCTGACGAATTGGAGCCGCATCCGACGGACTTTTGGCGGCGCAATCATTTTGCGGTCTTGGCGCGATATTATTCATTTGCCTTGGCTGGCGCCTTGCGTCGAAAAGTCCCCCATGAACGGTCCGCAAACGGCTGCGTTCGAAAAGGACTTAACCCCATGCCAATTCATCCCACCCGCCACGTCAGCGAAAAGCCCGTCGCCAGCGCGGATGCGCCGCCTTGCCCGGCGCGTGGCCGTGACCTTCGCCGGATCGCGTCGCGCCGTCGCTGGGCCGGCATATCGATCGTCGCCGTCGCGACTTTATTGGCGCTGCTCCTACAGGGCGTCAGCGCGCGCACAGCCCTGATGCTGGGCGGATCGCTCCTGACCTTCGCGCTCGCCACGGAACGGCTGGACCAGACGGAATCCTGACGCGGCGCGGGCAAAATCCGCCCACATCGCTCTCCCGAAAACACCCCGCTTGAAGGCGCCCAGATGGCTCACGTCGTCACGGATAACTGCATCAAATGCAAATATATGGATTGCGTCGAGGTGTGCCCGGTGGATTGCTTTTATCAGGGCGAAACCATGCTGGTCATCCATCCCGACGAATGCATCGATTGCGGCGTGTGCGTTCCCGAATGTCCCGCCCAGGCCATCTTTCCCGATTCCGATGAAGCGGCGACGCCGTTCTGGCTTGAGTTGAACCGGACATTCGCCGAGCGCTGGCCGAACATCCTGCAAAAAGGCCAATCGCCGGCGGACGCGAAAGATTGGGACGGCGTCGCCGACAAATACGCGCGACAGTTCAGCCCGGCGCCCGGAACCGATTGAAGGCGCAACCGGTTTGAAATTCCAAAAGCAGCGGGAATGACAGCCAGCGCGCCGGTCCCGATTTGCGAAAGAAGGAGAGCAAAATGACCGAACCGCTCTATCCCGCTCCATCCCGCGAACTCTCCGCCAAGCGGCGGGCGCTCGCGCCCGAGACCGAACGGGCGTTCCAGGCTTTCAGCCGGCAGGTTTTCGCGGACAGCGCCCTGTCCGGCAAGTTCAAGCAATTGATCGCGGTCGCCGTCGCTCATGTCACGCAATGCCCCTATTGCATCGCCGGCCACACCAAGGCGGCGATGCGGCAGGGCGCCAGCGCCGAGGAACTGATGGAGGCGATCTGGGTCGCCTCGGAAATGCGCGCCGGCGCGGCATTCGCCCACGCCGCCCTCGCTCTCACCGCAATGGAAGAAGAACAGCGGCCGCGCGCGGAGTGATGCGCAATGGCCGCTTCGCGCGATCGCGGTGACGATTTCGGCTCGCACATGACTATTCGATTGAAACGCGCCTATCTTCCGCCCGCGCCCGACGACGGACGCCGAATCCTGATCGACCGGCTCTGGCCGCGCGGCCTCGCCAAAGCGGATGCGGCTTTGGACCTGTGGCTGAAAGACGCGGCGCCAAGCGCGGACCTGCGCCGCTGGTTCGACCATGATCCGAAAAAATGGGCGGAGTTTCGCCGCCGCTATGACGCCGAACTCGCGGGACGGACCGACGTCCTGCGCCAACTGCACGAACTGGCGCGCAAGGGCGTGATCACGCTCGTCTATGCGGCGCGCGACACGGAGCACAATCACGCGCTCGTCCTTCGCGACGCGCTGCTTCGCACGGCCAACGCCCAACGCGAAACGTGACGTGTGGAAACGTCCAGTCGAACGCGCGCTCGCCTGTAAGAAATTCGTAAATCCGTCCTCCGCCGCCGCGCGGCCTAACCAAAGTCAAAAGCGTTTTTTGCATGGCTCCTATTCTTCGAGCGGCCATGGGAAATGGCCGAAGCGCTCCAAGAAAATAAGGGGAAATGCAATGAACTGGATCGAGCCCGCCTATTGCGACGTTCGCCTCGGCTTTGAAGTGACGGCCTACGTTTTCGTTCGCTGAACGGAGTTGGAGAGACCCTCGGTCTCTCCACTTTTGCGAGGGCCGCATGAACGCCGAACATCCCCTGAATCTTGATGACGCGGTCGAGCTCAATCCGACGCATCATTTCCGCTGGGAAGAGCCTCAGCGCGCTCACGTTCTGCTCT
>NZ_JAYSBG010000134.1:0-9003 GCF_041915505.1 Rhodoblastus sp.
TAGGCGCGGTTGCCGTTGCGGGTCCACACGCCGGCGCCGAGGCCGTAGATCGTGTCATTGGCGATCGCCAGCGCTTCCGCGTCGTCCTTGAAGGTCGTGACCGACAGCACCGGGCCGAAGATCTCTTCCTGGAAGATGCGCATCTTGTTGTTGCCGTGGAACACGGTCGGGTTGATGTAATAACCCTGCTCCAGCTCGCCGCCGAGCTGGGCGCGCGATCCGCCCGTCAGAACTTCCGCGCCTTCCTGCTTGCCGATGTCGATATAGGTCAGGATCTTGTGGAGCTGTTCGTTCGAGGCCTGGGCGCCGATCATGGTGCTCATGTCAAGCGGGCTGCCCTGCTTGATGGCCTGGACGCGCTTGACGGCGCGCTCGATGAACTTCTCGTAGATCGATTCCTGAACCAGCGCGCGGCTGGGGCAGGTGCAGACCTCGCCCTGGTTGAGCGCGAACAGGGTGAAGCCCTCCAGCGCCTTGTCGAGATATTCGTCATCGTCCTGCATGACGTCGGCGAAGAAGATGTTCGGCGATTTACCGCCCAGCTCCAGGGTCGCCGGGATCAGGTTGTCGGCGGCGTAATGCGCGATCATGCGGCCGGTGGCGGTCGAGCCGGTGAAGGCGATCTTGGCGATGCGCTTGCTCTGGCCCAGCGCCTTACCGGCTTCCGCGCCGAAGCCGTTGACGACGTTCAGCACGCCCTCGGGCAGCAGATCGCCGATCAGCTCGAGCAGAACCAGAATGCCGACCGGGGTCTGTTCGGCGGGCTTGAGCACCACGCAATTGCCGGCGGCGAGCGCGGGGGCCAGCTTCCACGCGGCCATCAGCAGCGGGAAGTTCCAGGGAATGATCTGGCCGATGACGCCGAGCGGCTCATGGAAGTGATAGGCGATCGTGTCGTGATCGATTTCCGAAATGCCGCCTTCCTGGCCGCGCAGCACGCCGGCGAAATAGCGGAAATGATCGACCATGAGCGGAATGTCGGCATAGGTCGTCTCGCGGATCGGCTTGCCGTTGTCCAGCGTCTCGACCAGCGCGATGGTGGCGAGGTTGTCCTCGATGCGATCGGCGATTTTCAGCAGGATCCGCGAGCGCTCCTGGGCGGGCGTGCGGCCCCAGGCTTCGCGGGCCTTGTGAGCGGCGTCGATGGCGAGTTCGATATCCTCGGCGGTCGACCGGGCGACCTGGCACAAGACCTTGCCCGAGACGGGGCTGAGCTTGTCGAAATACTGGCCGCGCACCGGAGCGGTCCATTTGCCGCCGATGAAATTGTCGAACTTCGACTTGATCAGATTCTTTCCGGTAAGATTGGATACGGCTTCCTGGTACATAGACCTTCCTCCATAGACATCGCGCCTTGCGGCGTGTTTCGCAAACGATCCGGCCGGCGCCTCGCCGGGCGGCCTGCCGGCCCCGGACCGCTCAAGATCTCTTCAGCCAAGATCCCTTTGGGATTATGCTCGATCGCGTCGACCGGACGCGCGCCGGAGCGCCAGCGCGCTCCTCGTCAAAAAACCTGCGCCGAGCCGCCGCTCCGCCCTTCCGGCGGCGCGAGAACTCCAGCGCAGGCGCGCGTTGGCGATCAAAATATCGCATGACCTCCCCAGGACATGACGCTTATTGCTCTGTCGCGTTCGACGGAGCGCACATTAATCCCCGGCAAGCGCGTCGTGATACTGCTCTTTAGTGCCATTGACCCTCTGGCTCGACGACAGGGCCCGCGCGAATATTTTGCAGTGCAAGAATAATGCTGCGTCGCACAAGAAATGAGCCAAATTTAAGTGTCGGCTGCTACTTTGGCGCCGTAGACTGGCTTGCGTCGCGACCTATCTTGAGCGCAGGGATTGAGTGCTCTGAAAATGGAGCCGCGGCGCAACGCGGCCTGTCCCTGGATGTGCCGAAGACCCGCGACGCGCAAAGACCCGGCGCAAACTTTTACGGAGGAAAGCATGACGGAAATGACCTGGACCGCCCCCGAAGCCTGCGAAATCTGCGTCGGCATGGAAGTCACCAGCTATATGTCGGCCGAGATCTGATCGCTTCGAACGTCGATAGCGGTTTCGCCCCATCGGACGCCACGCGCCGGTGGGGTTTTCGCGTATTGGCGTTCTGGCGGCCTGCGGCGCTTCCCGCTGCCGCGCCTTGACGAAAATCTTACGATTTTCTAGCCGTGGCCTGACGCGCGGCGCTGTCGAACAGGCTATTAAACTCATTCCGCCATAAAACTCGCGCGAGCGCGCGAGGGGTTCGGCCGCCCCGGTTCAAGCCGAACGGATGCCGGGTCCGGACGAAGGCCAGAAGGCCGGCCGCTGAAGCCGGGCCTCGGATGGAAGCAAGGTCGGTCACGTGAAATTTCTTGTGCTTGGCGCCGCGGCGGGCGGCGGACTTCCGCAGTGGAACTGCCTTTGCGAAAATTGCCGCCTGGCCTTCGAGCGCGACGGACGCATCGCGCCGCGCAACCAGGCCAGCCTCGCGGCGAGCGCCGATGGCGAAAACTGGATCGTGCTGTCGGCGACGCCCGACCTGCGCCAGCAGATCATCGCCAATCCCGAGCTTCACCCGAAAGTCGCGCCGCGCCATTCGCCGATCAAGGGCGTCTTCGCGCCCAATGGCGACGTCGATAATATCGCCGGCCTGCTGGTCATGCGCGAGATGCAGCCCTTCACGCTCTGGGCGACGAAAAGCGTCATGGCCAATACAATCGGCGGCGTGTTTGGCGTGCTCAATCCCGAGGTCGTCAAGCGCGAGACGGTCGAGATCGAACAGACCGTCGACACCGGCCTCGGCTTCACCCTGACCGCCTTTGTCGCGCCGGGGAAAATCCCGCTCTATCTCGAATCGAAAAACGAGGCCGAGATCGAGCTTGGCGCGGAGAGCGACACCACGGTCGGCGTCGAAATCCGCCAGGGCGACAAGCGTTTCTATTACATGCCCTCCTGCGCCCGCATCACCGACAAGCTGCGCAAAAGGCTCGACGGCGCGGATATTATTTTCTTCGACGGCACGACGTTCGAGGACGATGAAATGATCCGCCTCGGCCTGCTGCCCAAGACCGCCTGGCGCATGGGCCATATGGCGATGAACGGCGAAAAGGGCTCGATCGCCTCGCTCGCAGATCTCGCCATCAAGCGGCGCGTTTTCATCCATATCAACAATTCCAATCCGGCGCTCCGCCACAATTCCGCGGAGCGCGCGCAGGTTGAGGCGTCCGGCTGGGAAATCGGCTATGATGGCCAGCGCATCGACTCCTCGGAGGCGCGGACATGACGGCGACGGCGATGGTGACGACTGAGACGACAACGACGGCGATCGCGACGCCGGAACTCGCCCCCGAGTCACGGCCGCGCCTGCTGCGCGGCGTCCGATTGAAGAACGATCAGGTCCGCAAGACCTGGGTGCTGCTGGCGCCGGAGCGCTATCTGCGTCTCAACGCCATCAGCGTCGATATTCTGCAGCGCTGCGACGGTTCGGCCGCGCTGTCGACCATCGTCGACGATCTCGCCGCCAAATATGGCGCCGATCGCGCGATGGTCGAACGCGACGTGCGGAGCCTGCTCAACGGCCTGCTCGAAAAGCGGATGCTCGGCCTATGACCAACACGCGCCCTCCCCTGTTCCCGCCCTCCGCCATGCTCGCGGAGCTGACCTATCGCTGTCCCTTGTCCTGCCCCTATTGCTCCAATCCGTTGAACATGGGCGGGCGCGAGACGGAAATGTCCACGCAGGAATGGCTGGACATCTTCACCCAGGCCGCCGCGCTGGGCGTGCTGCATGTCCATATGTCAGGCGGCGAGCCGGCCTCGCGCCGCGACCTGCGCGAACTGGTCGCGCATTGCGCCAAGCTCGAACTCTACACCAATCTCATCACCTCCGGCGTCGGATTGACCCGCACCTCGCTGGCCGAACTCGCCGCCGCCGGGCTCGATCACGTCCAGCTTTCGATCCAGGACGCCGAGGCCAGGAGCGCCGACTGGATCGGCGGCTATGAGGGCGGTTTCCGGAAAAAGCTGGAGGTCGCCGGCTGGATCGCGGAAGAGGGCCTGCCGCTCACGGTCAACGCCGTGATCCACCGCGCCAATGTCGAGCGCGCGGCGGAAATGGTGGATTTCGCGATGCGGCTCGGCGCGCGGCGGATCGAGATCGCGCATACGCAATATTACGGCTGGGCTTTGCGCAACCGCGCCCATCTGATGCCGACGCGCGCGCAGAGCGAGAAGGCTTATGCGGAAGTCGAAGAGCGCCGCGCGCTCTACAAGGGGCAGATCGTCATCGATCATGTGGCGCCCGATTATCACGCCAAATATCCCAAAGCCTGCATGAGCGGCTGGGGCCGCGTCGGCCTGAATGTCACGCCGCAGGGCAAGGTGCTGCCCTGCCATGCGGCCGAAACCATACCCGGCCTCGAATTCTGGAACGCGCGCGAAAAGAGCCTCGCCGATATCTGGGAAAATTCGCCGGGATTCAACGCCTATCGCGGCGACGACTGGATGCAGGAGCCGTGTCGCTCCTGCGAGCGCAAGAAAGAGGATTTCGGCGGCTGCCGCTGCCAGGCCATGGCGCTGCTCGGCGACGCTTCCGCCTGCGATCCGATTTGCGTGAAATCGCCGCGTCACGATCTGATCGCGGAAATCGCCGCGCGCGATTCCGCCGAAAAGATCGAGGGGTTCGCGCCGCGGCGCATCGAGCGCCTGCGCGAAAAAAGCGACGCCTGAGCCGATACGCGCCGTTTTTCCGCGCGCGGCGTTTTGCTCGCGCGCGATGCACTAGGTCGCGCATGGCCGCGCGACCAATTCTCCTCCCTCAAGGGCGCCAAAGTACAATTTCCCTCGCGACGCCGCTCTCTAAGATCACGCAAAAATCTGGAGGAAAATCGTGGCGTTTACGACCCGCACTCTCGGGATATCCCTTGCCGTTTTCATGTCTCTCTTCGGCGCCCAGCGCGTGTTCGCGCATGGCGACGTGACCCCGCAGCCCGTCGATACGACCGGCCTGCCGCCGGTCGGCCCCGATTGGCTGGAGAAGAACCCCTATCGCGGCAATGAGCTCGCGACGAAGATCGGCGCGTCCGGCTTCAACCAGAACTGCGCCCGCTGCCACGGCATCGAAGCGGAATCGGGCGGCATCGCGCCGGACCTGCGCTATCTCGACAAGGGCGAGGACGGCGACGCCTGGTTCATCAACCGTATCCGTCATGGCTATACGCAGAATGGCATCACCAAAATGCCGGCCTTCGAGGGCACTCTGTCGCAGGAAGCCATGTGGGCGATCCGGACCTATCTCGACTCCCGTTACCAGGGCAATTGACCTCGATGCGCGCGACCTTCCGCGCACTGTTCTGCCTGCTCGCCGCCGGCGCCGCCTTCGCGTCGTCGGCGGCGGTCGGCCGACCGTTGCGCGACGTCCAGTCGGGCGGCGTCCTGCGCGTCACGGTCTATCGCGATTACAAGCCCTGGTCATGGGAAGAGAATGGCGTCCGCAAGGGCGTCGATGTCGAGATCGGCGCGGCGCTGGCCAAGGCGCTGGGCGTCAAGGCGGATTATATGTTCCTCCGCGCCGACGATAATCTCGACGACGATCTGCGCAACGGCGTCTGGCGCGGGTCGCTGCTGGGCGAGCAGCCCGGCGATGTGATGCTGCATGTGCCGCACGACGCCAAGATCGAAGCCGACAATGACAAGATCAAGCTGACCGCGCCCTATCAGATCGAAAGCCTGGCCATGGCCGTGCAGCCCGACAAGGCCGACGCCGCCAAGGATTTCTCTCTGTTCGAGACCGAAAAGGTGGCGGTCGACATCGGCACCCTGTCGGACATCATTCTTCTGTCCGCGCGCGACCACAAGCTCGTGCAAAATGTCGTGCATGTGCGCGGCGAGGCCAAGGCCGCGCAGGCCTATGACAAGGGCGAGGTGGTCGCCTTCTACGGCGAATCCGCGCTGGTCGAGGCTCTTGCGCATCAGACCGACAAGCCGGTCAGCATCATTTACCCGCAACACCGCCTCGTCCAGAACTGGCCGATCGGCGGCGCGGTCAAGGCGGATTCCGTCGATCTCGCAGACGCCATCGACAAAGAAATGGCGCGCCTGGCGGAATCCGGCGAACTCAAGAAGATTTTTGCGTCCTACGGCGTCACTTGGCGGCCGCCGGCGCAAGAACGGTGACCGATTTCGGTCTTGGCGCTGCGGCCGCACAGCCGCCGCGCCGGTCAAATTGCGTCGGTTGATCCGGCGCAGGTCTTTGGGAGGACATGGAATGATGAAACGCACTCTTCTGGCTGGCGTCTCCGCACTGGGGATGGCCTTCGCCGGGGCCGCTATGGCCGCCGGCGTCACCGACGCGGACCTGCTCAGCGCCCCCGCCAACACCAAGGAAGTCGTCACCTGGGGCCTCGGCCTCAACGGCCAGCGCTTCAGCCCGCTGAAGCAGATCGACGTCGCCAACGTCAAATATCTGGTTCCGGCCTGGTCGTTCTCGTTCGGCGGCGAAAAGCAGCGCGGCCAGCAGTCGCAGGCGCTGGTTCATGACGGCGTCGTCTATGTCACCGGCTCCTACAGCCGCATGTTCGCCGTCGACGCCAAGACCGGCGACAAGATCTGGGAGTTCGACGCCCGCCTGCCGGAAGGCATTATGCCCTGCTGCGACGTCGTGAACCGCGGCGCCGCCATTTATGGCGACAAGGTGTTCTTCGGCACGCTCGACGCCCAGATCTACGCGCTTGACGCCAAGACCGGCAAGGTCGTGTGGCACAAGGCCATCGACGACTTCAAGGCCGGCTATTCCAATACCGCCGCTCCGATCATCGTCCCGACCAAGGCCAATGGCGCGCTGGTCATCACCGGCGTCTCCGGCGGCGAATTCGGCGTCGTCGGCCGCGTCGAGGCCCGCAACCCGGACACCGGCGAGTTGGTTTGGAGCCGTCCCGTGCTCGAAGGCCTGATGGGCACCTATCAGGGCAAAGAGACGACCATGACGGGCAAAGCCGGCGAGACCTGGGCCGGCGACATGTACAAGACCGGCGGCGGCGCCACCTGGCTCGGCGGCACCTACGATCCGGAAACCAAGCTGGTGTTCTTCGGCTCGGGCAATCCGGCTCCGTGGAACTCCTGGCTGCGTCCGGGCGACAACAAGTGGACGGCTTCGCGTCTCGCCATCAATCCGGAAAACGGCGAGCTCGTGTGGGGCTTCCAGACCACGCCGCATGACGGCTGGGACTTCGACGGCGTGAACGAATTCATTTCGTTCGACCTGACCAAGGACGGCAAGACCGTGAAGGCCGGCGCCACCGCCGACCGCAACGGCTTCTTCTATGTGCTCGACCGCACGAACGGCAAGTTCATCTCGGCCATGCCCTTCGTGAGCAAGATCACCTGGGCCAAGGGCATCGACGCCAACGGCCGTCCGATCTATACCGAAGACGGCCGTCCGGGCGACCCGACCAAGTCGGAAGACGGCAAGAAGGGCGCGGAAGTGTTCTCCGTTCCGTCCTTCCTCGGCGGCAAGAACCAGATGCCGATGGCCTATTCGCAGCAGACGAAGCTGTTCTACGTTCCGTCGAACGAATGGGGCATGGACATCCACAACGAGCCGGTCGTCTACAAGAAGGGCGCGGCCTATCTCGGCGCGGGCTTCAACATCAAGCCGATCTTCGAAGATCACATCGGCTCGCTGAAGGCGATCGATCCGGTCACCCAGAAGGTGGTGTGGGAATACAAGAACAAGGCTCCGCTGTGGGGCGGCGTTCTCACCACCGCTGGCGGCCTGGTCTTCACCGGCACGCCGGAAGGCTATCTGATGGCCTTCGACGCCAAGACCGGCGCGGAAGTGTGGAAGTTCAACGTCGGCACCGGCATTGTCGCGCCGCCGATCACCTGGGAACAGGACGGCGAGCAGATGGTCGGCGTTGCCGCTGGCTGGGGCGGCGCCGTGCCTCTGTGGGGCGGCGAAGTCGCCAAGACCTTCAAGGGCATCAACCAGGGCGGCTCCTACTGGGTGTTCAAGCTGGCCCCGCATTCCGCCGCGAAATAAGGCGGCGCGGCCGCTCCCGGGCTGCAAATCCGGGAGCGACCGTCGCGGCTTCTTCGCTTTCGAAGCCCTTTGGGCGGCCGTGCGTTTCGCCCGGCCGCTCATTGTTCTTTGCGCACGCGCCGTTTCGGTTCTTTGCGCAGGCGCCGTTTCGCGCGACTTGCGCGCGCCGCCGTCAAGGCGCACATTCAGGGGTCGCCGCCGCGGACGGTTCTGGAAAAGAATCGCCCGGCGGAGCGGCGGCGGATCACTCCGCCGCCCAGGCAGATTGGCACCGGGAAACGCCACATGACGCGCATTCTGATCGTCGACGACCATCCTCTGTTTCGCGAGGCGCTCGAAAGCGCCGTGCGGATGGAGCGCCCCAAATGCGAAATCTTCGAAGCCACCACGATCGAGGAGGCGCTTGACGTCCTGGCGACGGAAAAGAGCATCGACCTCGGCCTGTTCGATCTGTTCCTGCCCGGCACCACCGGCTTGTCCGGCCTGGTGCGGGTGCGCGCGGCCCATCCGCATCTTCCGATCATGGTCGTCTCCGCCCACGAGGATCCGCGCGTCGTGCGCGACCTGCTCGCGCTGGGCGCGGCGGGCTTCGTCTCCAAGGCGACCTCGAAGGGCGAACTCGCCCATGCGATCAATGAAGTGCTCAACGGCTCGGTCTATCTCCCGGAGCGCTTCCGCGACATCAACCAGCCTCAGCCTTCCGAGATCGAGCGCGGCGACATGCTGCGCCGCCTGCAGGATCTGACCCCGCAGCAATTGCGTGTGCTCGACATGATCCGCGCCGGCCTGCAGAACAAGCAGATCGCCTATGAGCTCGGCGTCGCTGAAACCACCGTCAAGGCGCATGTCTCCGAGATTCTGCGCAAGCTGAACGTCTATAGCCGCACCAAGGCGGCGATCGAGGTCGGCAAAATGGATTTCGCGCAATTTTCCGCCGAGCATCACCCCGGCGGCGACAAAAGCGCGTCGAACTGAATCCCTCCGC
>NZ_JAYSBG010000135.1:0-8894 GCF_041915505.1 Rhodoblastus sp.
CACAATATCTTTACACCCATGCAAGACGGGCGCCGTCCCCAACTCATTTGCCCGAGTTGAGCGGCCCGACTCACTTCGCCTCGGCTTCCTCGGGGCGCTTGCTCAGCACTTCATCGATCAGGCCGAAAGCCTTGGCCTCTTCCGAAGCCATGAAATGATCGCGGTCGAGCGTCTTCTCGATCGTGTCGTAGTCCTGGCCGGTATGTTTCACATAGACCTCGTTCAGGCGCTTCTTGACCTTCATGATGTCCTCGGCGTGGCGGAGGATGTCGGAGGCCTGGCCCTGGAAGCCGCCGGAGGGCTGGTGCACCATGATGCGGGCGTTGGGCAGAGCGAAGCGCATGCCGGCTTCGCCGCCGCACAGCAGCAGCGAGCCCATCGAGGCCGCCTGGCCAACGCAGAGCGTGGAAACCTTGGGCTTGATGAACTGCATCGTGTCGTAGATCGCCATGCCCGCCGTCACCACGCCGCCCGGCGAGTTGATGTACATGGAGATTTCCTTCTTCGGATTCTCCGCCTCCAGGAACAGCAACTGGGCGATGATGACCGAGGCCATGCCGTCCTCGACCGGGCCGGTCAGGAACACGATCCGCTCGCGCAACAGGCGGGAATAGATGTCGAATCCGCGTTCCCCGCGCGGCGTGTTCTCGATGACTTGCGGGATGAGGTACTGGTTATAAACGTCAACCGGATCGCGCATGGATCTTTTCCTTCGACGGCCACAGCCGTTCTCTTGAGCCGTTCTTTGGCCTCATCCCAACATAATGCGCCTGCGAGCCGAGGCAATGGCCGCCGCGCATGTGACACAAATGCAAAATCGAGGCCGGACGCAGGCGCGGCGGACGGCGCGGACGCTTCCGCGCGGGACGGCGGCCCAGGCCCTTGCAGGCCCGGAATTTCGGGGTTTTTCGGCGCCCCGGCGCGTCCCTTCGCCCGAATCAGCCCGATCCGAAACGCGACAAGACTTCTGGCATAGAGGGGCGGGCGTGAAGAAAGTTTGAAGCCGGCGGGGCCGAATCGGTCCGCCGAAACGAAAAGCGCCCGCGATGCCGCGGGCGCCCTCGATTCTGTCCGAAAAGGAACGGATCAGGCCTTGGCGTCGTCCTCGACCTTGAACAATTCGTCCTTGGAGACGGTCTTGTCGCTGACCTTGGCCTGGCCGACGATGTGGTCGACCACCTTTTCCTCGTAGATCGGCGCGCGAATCTCGGCCAGAGCCTGCGGATTCTTCTGGTAATAATCCCAGAACAGCTTCTCCTGGCCGGGGAACTGGCGGGCGCGCTCGATGATCGCGCGGGTCACCTCGTCGTCGCCGACCTTCACGCCAGCCTTGTCGCCGACTTCAGCCACCACGAGACCGAGGCGCACTCGGCGCTCGGCGATCCGGCGATATTCGGCGCGCTGCTCGTCCTCGGTCGTGCCCTCGTCGGCGAAGCTCTTGCCGCTGGCGTTCTGCTCGGCCTGAATCTGCGCCCAGATGCCGTTGAACTCGGATTCGACCATGTCATGCGGCAGTTCGAAATCGAATTTCTTGTCGAGCGCGTCGAGCAAGGCGCGCTTCAGCTTGTCGCGCGAGGCGCGGTCGTAATCGGCCTTGATGCGGCCGGTGACCGCCTCGCGCAGCTTGGCGACATCCTCGAAACCGAATTTCTTGGCCAGCTCGTCGTCGATCGCGACTTCGCCCGGCGCGGCGACGGCCTTCACCGTGACGTCGAAGGTCGCTTCCTTACCGGCGAGATGAGCCGCTTGATATTCCTCGGGGAAGGTCACGACAACCTTGCGCTCGTCGCCGACCTTGGCGCCCTCGAGCTGCGATTCGAATCCGGGGATGAAGGAGCCGGAGCCAAGCGTCAGATCGACGCCCTCGGCCGTGCCGCCCTCGAAAGCCTCGTCGCCGATACGGCCGACGAAATCAATGGTCAGCTTGTCGCCGTCCTGCGCCGCCGCGCCCTCTTCGCGCGGGGCATAAGAGCGGTTGCGGTCGGCCAACTCCTTGAGCTGCTTCTCGACGTCCTCTTCCGGAATCTCCGCAACGAGGCGCTCCAGCTCGACATCCTCGAACGAGCCGATCTCGAAGCTCGGCAGGATTTCGAAGGCCAGCTTGAAGGCGAGGTCGCCGGTGGCTTCCAGCACCTTTTCCATCTCGGCCTGGTCTTCCGGGAATTCCAGCTTGGGCTGGCCGGCGAGGCGGAGGTTGTTGTCGTTCAGAATCTTGGTCTGGGCGTCATTGACGGCCTGCTGGACCACATCGCCCATGATCGACTTGCCGTAGAGGCGGCGGAGATGGCCGACCGGCACCTTGCCGGGACGGAATCCGTTGATCCGCACCTTGTCCTTCATCTCGGCGAGCTGGGCGTCGAGCTTGGCGGCGAGTTCGGCGGCCGCGAGGATCACCTGATATTCGCGCTTCAGCCCCTGCGAAAGCGTTTCCGTCGTCTGCATCGTCAAAACCTTCTCAAAACCTCTCCACCGCCCGGCCCAAAAGCCTTTCGCGGGATGAAACCAGCCGTCTCGGGCGGTCGCGCGGCGCTGGTGCGGGCGGAGGGACTCGAACCCCCACGATTTTCACCACCGGAACCTAAATCCGGCGCGTCTACCAGTTCCGCCACGCCCGCGCGAAGTCGCGCCACACCCGCCCGCATGCGCGCGGCCGCCAGACAGGTTGCGCTCTATAGCAATGGCCGAAACGGAAAGCAGCAAAAAAATGGAGCCGCGCCGCCCGATTCCGCCGACGCCCGCGCGGAATCTGCTAAGCTCGCGGCCCCGCTTCTCCGGAAAGCGTCCGATGCCCCTCTCCCGCCGCGCCCTGTTCGGCTCCGTCGCCGCCAGCCTGTTCGCCTTGTCCGAAACCGCCCGATCCGAAACCGCGCCGGGCGCGGAAGCCGACGGCTTCACTTTGCTCGAAGCTCGTCCCGGCGCGATTCCCCTGCAGCCGGCGCCTGCCGCGCCCACCAAAATCTGGGGTTTTGGCGGCGAGGTTCCCGGCCCGCTGTTGCGGGTCAAACTCGGCCAGCCGATCAAGGCGCGGCTGGTCAACCGGCTGGATCAGCCGACCGCCCTGCACTGGCGCGGCATGAGGATCGCCAATGAAATAGACGGCCTCGCAGGCCTCGTGCAAAAAATTGTGGCGCCCGGCGAAAGCCGCGACATTTCTTTCGTCCCGCCCGACGCCGGGACCTTTTTCTACCAGCCGCTGGTCCAGCCTTTTTCCGGCCAGCAGCTCGACCGTGGCCTCCACGGCGTGGTCATCGTCGACGAGCCGCAGGTGATTTTCGCCGATTCCGATCTGCTGTTCGTGCTGGACGACTGGCGGCTCGACAATGCCAGCCAGATCATCGGCGATTTCGACAATCCCGCCGACGTCATCCGCCAGGGCCGGCTCGGCGCGGTCAGCAGCGTCAACGCCCGCGCCGGAATGCAGGTTTTGACGTTCCAGCCCGGCGAGCGGCTGCGGCTGCGGCTGGTCAATGCCGCGGGGGCGCGGATCATGGACCTGTCGTTCCAGGGCGGCGACCTCAAGGTGATCGCGCTCGACGGCCAGTTCTGCGACCCGTTCGAGCCGGCCCGCCGCGCCCTGCCGCTGGGCCCGGGCGCGCGCTGCGACCTGCTGCTCGACCTGCCCCCGATCGAGGGACAGAGCTGCAAGCTGATCCTGCGTGGTGAGACCGAATTGCCCGATGTGACCCTGCTTGAGTTCCAGACCAAGGGGGCCGCGAAGCCCCCGGCCCCGCCGATCCTGCCGCCGCCGCAAAATCCGCTGCTGCCGGCCGAAATCCACCTCGAAAAGGCGAAAAAGCTCGACCTGACCATCGAGGGCGGCTGGACTAAGGCGACGCCTGCCGGGTTCAAGCCAAGCGGCGAGGCTTTGCGCCGCACCTGGACGATTAATGGCAAAGCCTCGACCGGCCAGGACGGCCCGCCTTTGTTTTCGGTGAAAAAGGGAACGCCGGTCTCGCTGGGTCTGGTGAACAAGAGCCTGTTTCCGCAGGTCATTCACATTCAGGGCCATGTCGTGCGGCTGCTGCACGATCACGACGACGGCTGGGAGCCCTATTGGCGCGACAGCGTGATCGTACCGCCGTTGCGGACCAAACATATCGCCTTTGTCGCCGACAATCCTGGCAAATGGCTGGTCGCCTCGGCGATCATGGACCATTTCGCCAATGGCTTGGCGGGGTGGTTTGAGGTGATATGACGAAGCTTGGAGACCTCGGTGCATAGCGACCCAATCCAATCTTGGCGGGACGTCATCGCAATCGTATTCGCGTATGCATCCCTACCGATCGCGTTACTTGGTTCAATATTGGTCTATCAGCGTTTCGGGGGCGACCGTCGCCCCGCGCGCTGTCTTTGGACCGTCGCGACGCCAATGTACGTCGGCTTAGCCCTCCCTCCACGTCGTTGGGCTGACTTGTTCCTTAATCCTGTGGCGTTTCCTATTCTTATTCTTGTCTTGGGGTACGCCGGGGCGTTTGGAAGCGAATGGGGTTGGCGCTGGAGAATTGCGTTTTGTCTGGTCCTAATCCAAGCAACGATTCTTGTGGCGGTAATGATCGGGAGCACGACGTAAACCTCATCACTTGGTCGCGTTACAGTGGTATGATACGATTCCCAAGCCTTTACAGCGTCTCATGCGCGCCGTCGCAGAACGGCTATTTGGTCGATCGGCCGCAGGCCCCGCAACCCGCCGGTCAGGCTCGCGAGCCATTAGCCGCCCCGGCTGTCGCCAAGGTGGGCGGCGCATTGCGGGCGATGGAGGCGCGGCCGTCCGGGCTAGCGACGATCGTGTCCGGCCCCTTGAGCAGGACGCAAGCGCCCAATACGCCGGCAGCGGCGCGCACAGTCGATTTTACAGGGTAGATCAGAGGGCTGCAGCGCAATTTCCGAAGCTGTTTCGGAAGCCGTCGCTTGATCTTGACGCTTTTGCGAAGCAATGACGTCTTTGGACCAAACATATCGCCTTTGTCGCCGACAATCCCGGCAAATGGCTGGTCGCCTCGGCGATCATGGACCATTTCGCCCATGGGCTGGCGGGGTGGTTCCAGGTCGCGTGACAAGCGGGGCCTTGCCCTCTCCAGCAGGGTTCGCAATCGTTCGGAATTGTCAGCGCCGATCAGCGATAATGATGATGGTAGCGATGGTGATGATGCTGAGGCGCTCCCACCACACCTTTGACGCCGCCAACGACGCCCCCTGTCACGCCACCGACAACGCCCCCAACCGCCGCGCCAACGGGGCCAGCCGCGCGCCCGCCTTTGGCGGCGCCTTGCTCGCCACCTTGAATCACGCCCTGAGCCTGCGCTGCGAGAGGCATCGAAAGGGCGGCGAGAACGGCAGCGGCTTTGATCAAGCGGGTTTTCATGAGCAAGCTCCGTTTCATGTCCCGCCGTCGACCAACTCATTGACAATGAGCGTCAAATCGCCCGGCGGATATTATTAACCCCCCGCGTTGTCTCCAGTTCCGCGAGCGCCCGGAAACGATGGGATTACGGCGACAGGACGCCCATTCCGCGATCGCCTTCACAGCGTCTCATGCGTGCCGTCGCAGAACGGCTTATCGGCGGAATGTTTGCAGCCGCAGAACCATATTTCGCCTGAGGTTTCGGCCTTGTAAGGGATCGGCGCGAAGCCCGACCCTTTGTGCGAGCCGTCGCAGAACGGCTGTTTGGCCGATTTGCCGCAGGCGCACCAGAAATAGGTTTTGCCCGCCTCGACTTCGACAGGATAAGGCCCCTTATGGGCGATGACAGGTTCGGACATGGCCTCTCCTCCGGTTGAAGCTCCATCCCAAGCCGCGTCAGAGCGGGGCCAGATCGGCCAGCACGCGCGGCAGAATCTCCGGCAAGTCCTCGGCGATCAGTCCGGGACCGAACAGATTGGCCGCCTCGCCATGCAGCCAGACCGCGCAGGACGCCGCCTCGAAAGCCGGCATGCCCTGCGCGAGCAACCCGCCGATCAGGCCTGCGAGCACATCGCCCGACCCGGCTGTCGCCAAGGTGGGGGGCGCGTTGCGGGCGATGGAGGCGCGGCCGTCCGGGCTGGCGACGATCGTGTCCGGCCCCTTGAGCAGGACGCAAGCGCCCAATGCGCTGGCGGCGGCGCGCGCGCGGTCGATTTTATGCGGTAGGTCAGAGGGTTGCGGCGTAGTTTCCGAAGCCGTTTCGGAAGCCGCAGTCTGATCTTGAAGTTTTTTCGAAGGAATGACGTCTTTTCGATTGAAAAGACGATAAAATTCACCCTCATGTGGCGTGACAATCACCGTCGCGCCGCTGGCCTGGATGACTTGGCCAAGCTTAGCCGATTGGCCTGAAAAGGAGGTTATCGCGTCGGCGTCCAGCACTGTCCCGAAATGGCGCCCGGCGCCTTTTTCCACGCCGCCGAGAATGGCCTCGACCACGGCCTGGGTCGCCTCGCCTACGCCGAAGGCGGGGCCGATCACAACAGCCGAAAAACGCTTGTCGGCGAGCAGGTCGCGCCATTGCGCCGGCCCGTCGACGCCGCGCAGCATGATAGCGGTGAGATGGGCGGCGTTGACCGCCAACGCCTCGGCCGGGCTCGCCACCGTCGCCAGCCCGGCGCCGACCCGCAAGCCCGCGCGCGCGGCGAGCCGCCCCGCCCCGGTATGGGTCGATGTCCCGCTGGCCACGACGAGATGGCCGCGCCCATATTTGTGCCCCTCTTGCTCGGGCCAGGGCATCAGCCCGCGCCATAAGGCCGGCGCGTTGAGAAAGGTCTGCGGCCTGATCTCGCTCAAGACTTCTTTCGCAATGCCGATCTGGGTCAGCCGCACCCGGCCGCAGGCGGCGCGACCCGGCAGCAGCACATGGCCGGGCTTGAGCCGAAAAAAGGTCACGGTTTCGCGCGCTCGCACCGCCCGCGAGCCGATGGCGCCATTGGCGCCGTCGAGACCGGAGGGCACGTCCACCGCCAGAACCGGCGTCCCCGAAGCGTTGATCCGTTCGACGACCTGCAAGGCCGTTCCGTCGAGCGGCCGCGACAGGCCGGCGCCGAACAAAGCGTCGATGATCAAATCGCAGGCGCCGGGGTCCAGCGTTTCCGCCGCGACGACATCGCCGCCCCAATCCGCGAAGGCGCGGGCGGCGTCGCCGCCGAGCCGCGTCGGATCGCCCAGCGCGCCGACGGCGACAATAAAGCCCTGTTCGCGCAAGAAACGGCCCGCGACATAGCCGTCGCCGCCATTATTGCCCGGCCCGCAATAGATCGCGACCCGTTTTCCGCCGCCGCGCCGCAGCAGCTCGGCGGCGGCTTCGGCGACATTCTTGCCGGCGCGCAGCATCAACTCATAGCCGGGAACGCCGCCCCGGATGGTGAGGGAATCGGCCCGCCCCATCTCGGCGGGGGTCAGAAGTTCGACCGGATCGGGTCCGGCGCTGAAATTCACGTCGCTCATGCCTGGATTTTGGGCTGGAAGGTCCAATTGCGGCAAGGCTTAAATTGTCCTACAGGCGGCAGAGTCAATGGAGCCCGCCCAGGAACCTGTCCCATGAGCAAAAGCCCTCGCAAATTCTTCGAGCCCCTGGCGATCGGCGCGCCCGCGCCCTATCGCGAGCTGCCGGTGCGCGTGGAGCGCATGATCCATTTCATTCCGCCGCATCTCGAAAAAGTGCGCGCCAAGATCGGCGACATGATCCCGACCGCCGACGTCATTCTGGGCAATCTGGAGGACGCCATTCCCGCCGACGCCAAGGAGGCGGCCCGCAAAGGCTTCATCGAGATCGGCCTGAACAATGATTTCGGCTCGACCGGCCTGTGGACCCGCGTCAATTGCCTCAATTCGCCCTGGTTGCTCGATGACGTGACCGAAATCGTCGCCGCCATCGGCAACAAGCTCGACGTCATCATGCTGCCCAAGGTCGAGGGCCCGTGGGACATTCATTATCTCGATCAATTGCTGGCCCAGCTCGAAGCGCGCCACGGCGTGACCAAGCCGATCCTGATCCACGCCATTCTGGAAACCGCCGAAGGCGTGAAGAATGTCGAGCAGATCGCGGTGGCCTCGCCCCGCATGCATGGCATGAGCCTCGGCCCGGCCGATCTCGCCGCCTCGCGCGCCATGAAGACTACCCGCGTCGGCGGCGGCCATCCGGAATATAAGGTGCTGGCCGATCCCGGCGCGGACGCCGCCGCGCCGCGCCCGTCCTATCAGCAGGACCTGTGGCATTATACCGTCGCGAAAATGGTCGACGCCTGCGCCTCGGCCGGGATCAAGAGCTTTTATGGCCCGTTCGGCGACATCGCCGATCTCGCGGCCTGCGAGGTCCAGTTCCGCAACGCCTTCCTGCTCGGCTGCGCCGGCGCCTGGTCGCTGCATCCGAACCAGATCACCATCGCCAAGAAGGTGTTCTCGCCCGACCCGAAGGAAGTGGCCTTCGCCCGGAAAATCCTGGAAGCCATGCCGGACGGCTCCGGCGTCGCCATGATCGACGGCAAGATGCAGGACGACGCCACCTGGAAACAGGCCAAGGTGATGGTGGACTGCGCCCGCCAGGTCGCCGCCAAAGACCCGGAATATGCCGCGCTTTACGGCTTCTGAGCCGGAACGGGGCGCGTCCGCGCGCCCCGATTGACTCAAATGCCGAGCTGTGGAACCTTTTTCGCGCAGCTTGGCATGACGGGGCCATCTCGATGAAACCGCGCGCAGCGAAATTCGGCATCGGCGAAGTCGTCAAACACCGCAAATATCCCTTCCGCGGCGTGATCTACGACATCGATCCGGTCTTTGCGAATACCGAGGAATGGTGGCTTTCCATTCCTGAGGAAGTGCGCCCCGCCAAGGATCAGCCGTTCTACCATCTCTATGCCGAAAATTCGGACACCGAATATATGGCCTATGTGTCCGAGCAGAATCTGGAGCGCGACGACAGCGGCGCGCC
>NZ_JAYSBG010000136.1:0-8877 GCF_041915505.1 Rhodoblastus sp.
TTGCCCATGCCAATCGCCTGAGAACCCTGGCCCGGAAAGAGAAATGCGACGGTCACTTGCGACTCTGCCTCGTTTTGCTTCAATTGGCGCTCGCCAATGGCGCCCCCCGCCGCGCGTGTCAAGGCAAAGCGGCCAAACTCGCCGGTTTTCCGCGCTTTTCGCTTGATCTCGGGAAAATTCCCGCTATAAGCGCGGCTTCGTTCCCCGGCCGGGGGCTGAACGGAAGGGTCGTCCGCGACCAGGCTTTTAGCCGCCTTCCCGTGTTCCCGCCTTCGAAATGTTTCCGTCGAGCCTTTCTCCGGGCTCGAAGGGCTCCGCGCCGGACGAACGACACGACAGAGAAAGGCTCAAATATGGCTCTCTATGAGCATGTTTTCCTTGCTCGCCAGGATCTCACCGCCCAGCAGGCGGAAGCCCTGACCGAGCAGTTCAAGACGACCATCACCAATCTCGGCGGCACGGTCGGCAAGGTCGAATATTGGGGCGTCAAGTCCCTCGCCTATCGGATCAAGAAGAACCGCAAGGCGCATTTCACCCTCATCAACCTCGACGCCCCTGCGGCGGCGCTGGCTGAAGCCGAGCGCCAGTGGTCGATCAATGAAGACGTCCTGCGCTCGCTGACGATCCGCGTCGAAGCGCTGGAAGACGGCCCCTCGGCCATGCTGCGCAAGCGCGACGACGACGATCGTGGCGATCGCGGCGATCGCCCGCCGCGCGGCCCCGGCGGCCGTCCGCCGCGCCCGCGCCGTGAAGAAAACGCCGAGGGAGGACAGTTCTGATGACCACGACCGCCGCCGGCCCCGCCCGCCGTCCGTTCTTCCGCCGCCGGAAGACCTGCCCGTTCACCGGCCCGAATGCGCCGAAGATCGACTACAAGGACACGCGTTTGCTGTCGCGCTACATTTCCGAGCGCGGCAAGATCGTGCCCTCGCGCATCACCGCCGTCTCGGCCAAGAAGCAGCGCGAATTGGCCCAGGCCATCAAGCGCGCCCGCTTCCTCGGCCTGCTGCCTTACGTGATCGCGTAAGGCGAAGCCGCGCCGCGCTTCCCGCGCGGCGAAGCCTTTGAGCGAGAGAAGTCGCGTCGCGCATGCGCGACGTAACTTTTGAACGATAGAAGACGCGCCGCGCATGCGCGGCGCTTTCCAAGTTGGGGCGGGCCCTGATCCGCCTCTAACCGTCCACCGAGCGTGGAACCGGGACAGCGCGCAATGAACGACAATTTTCCGCCGGCCAATTGGCCCGATCGCGCCGTGGGATTCGGCGCCGGCCTCGCCAGCGCTCTCCTTTTCGTCGTTTCGACGCGAGGCTCCAGCCTCGCGATGGCGCTCACCTATTTTTCGCCGCTGCCGCTGATGATCGGCGCCGCCGGCTTTTCCTTTCCCGCCGCCCTGCTCGGCGCTTTCGCCGGCGCGGGCCTGCTGGTCTTCGCGGCCAAGCTGCCGTTCGGCCTCGCCTTTTTCCTCGGTTTCGCGGCCCCCGCCCTGATCCTCGCAGCTTTGCTTCAGTCGTGCCTGCCCTCGCGCGATCCCGGCTCGCCCGCGCCGCGTTTCGCCATGCCCGGCGATCTGCTGACGGTCGTCATCTTTCTCGCGGTCGGCGTCGCCAGCCTCGGCGTCGGCGTGCTGGTGTCGCATTATCGCGGCTTCGACGCCGCGCTGGCTGCGGTGTTGGATCGGCTCGGCCCGGCGCTGGACGAATTCGTGAAAGAGCTGCGTCCGATTTCCGCCGAGTTTGACGCCGATTCGATCAAGCGCCTGCTGGTCATGAGCGCGCCGGCCGGCGTCGCCGCCTCGCAAACCCTGCTGCTCGCCGTCAATCTCTGGCTCGCCGCGCGCACCATCGAAATTTCCGGCCGCCTGCGCCGGCCCTGGCCCGCTCTGCCCGAGACGCTGGCGCTGCCCCGGCTGATCGGGCCGATCTGCCTGCTGGCGGCCGGCCTGTCATTCAAAGGCGGCCTCATCGGCGTGATCGGCGACGCCGTCGCCGCGGCGGCCGGCTTCGGCCTGGCCTTGCAGGGCCTCGCTGCGCTGCACGGCCTGACGCGTGACGCCCGATTCCGCGGCGCCTGGCTTTCCGCCCTGTACGCCTCCGTGCTGGTGCTCCAGCCGTGGTCCATCGTCATCCTGGCCCTGTTCGGGCTGGTTGATTCCCTCTTTGCACTGCGCGCCCGCAAGGCGCGTTCCCTTTCCGCCAAAACCTGAACAATCGGAGTCACCACCATGCAAGTTATCCTGCTTGAACGAGTCGCCAAGCTTGGCCAGATGGGCGAAATCGTGCGCGTGCGCGACGGCTACGCCCGCAATTTCCTGCTGCCGCGCGGCAAGGCGCTGCGCGCCACCGAAGGCAACAAGAAGCATTTCGAAACCCAGCGCGCCCAGCTCGAAACCCGCAATCTCGAGCGCAAGGGCGAGGCCCAGGCCGTCGCCGAGACGCTGAACGGCCAGACCTTCGTCATCCTGCGTCAGGCCGGCGAATCCGGCCAGCTTTACGGCTCGGTCTCCACCCGCGACATCGCCGAGGCGGCGACCGCCGGCGGCTTCACCGTCGAGCGCCACCAGATCCTGCTCAACGCCCCGATCAAGACGCTCGGCCTGCACAAGGCGCCGGTGCACCTGCATCCGGAAGTGGATGTCGAGATCATCGTGAATATCGCCCGCTCCGCCGAGGAAGCCGAGCGTCAGGCCAAGGGCGAATCGGCCACCGTGCGCGAAGAGACCTCGATCGCCGATCTCGGCCTAGAAGTCGGCGCCGCGCTCGCCGAGGCTGGCGACGTCGAACTCTGATCCAACGTCAAACCGCTTGAAAATCAAGCCGGACGGGCGCGATCCCGTCCGGCTTTTTTGCGCCCGTTGCATCGGCGCCGCCGTCAAGCGCTTTCGGCGCGCCGGGCCGAATATGGCGAAACTGTGTGGATAATGTGGACGGCGGGCGTGGTTTAACCTTTCATTGATTTCTTCGCGCCGCCGCCATGCCACAACCAGTCGGCGATTGCGTATATCGTCGCATCAATCCGATAATTCACTTCGATTCGGCGCGCCGCCTTGGCTGTCGCGCCAGGAATGGCGCTTTCCATGGCCGTATTGGAAAAGAAATATGCGCCGTCGCTGATGACGGTCGCCGCTCCCGAAGCCGCTTTCCGCGCTCCGCCCGCCAATATCGAGGCGGAACAGGCGCTGCTGGGCGCCATTCTGGTCAATAACGACGCCTTCGATCGCGTCTCCGACTTTCTGAAACCCGACCATTTCGCGGAGGAACTGCACCGTCGGATCTACGAGATCGCCGGCCAGTTGATCCGCGCCGGCAAGCTCGCCACGCCGGTCACGCTCAAGACCTTCCTGGGCGAACAGGATCTCGGCGGCATGACGATCCCGCAATATCTGGCGCGGCTGGCGGCGGAGGCGACCACCATCATCAATGCGGCCGATTACGGCCATGCCATCCACGATCTGGCCTTGCGCCGCGAGCTGATCGGGATCGGCGAGGATGTGGTCAACACCGCCTATGATTCCGGCATCGAGGCGAGCCCCCGCTCCCAGATCGAGGAAGCCGAGCGCAAGCTCTATGCGATCGCCGAAACCGGACGCTATGAGGGCGGCTTCCACCGCTTCGCCGACGCGCTCGCCAGCGCGGTCGACATGGCCGCCAAGGCCTGGGAGCGCGACGGCGGCCTGTCCGGCGTCGCCACCGGCATGAACGATCTCGACCGCATGATGGGCGGCCTCCAGCCGTCGGACCTTGTCATCGTCGCCGGCCGCCCCGGCATGGGCAAGACCGCGCTCGCCACCAATATCGCCTTCAATGTCGCCAAGGCCTATCGCGGCGAGACACAGCCCGACGGCTCCCACACGACGATCGACGGCGGCATCGTCGGCTTCTTCTCGCTGGAAATGTCGTCCGAACAGCTCGCCACCCGCATCATCGCCGAACAGGCCGAGGTTCCGGGCTACAAGATTCGGCGCGGCGACATTACCGAGAGTGAATTCCACCGCATCGCGCAGGCGGCGCGCGACATGCAGAGTATTCCGTTCTATATCGACCATACCGGCGGCATCTCCATCGCCCAGCTCACGGCGCGGGCGCGGCGGCTGAAACGCCAGCGCGGCCTCGACCTTCTGGTGGTGGATTACCTGCAATTGCTGTCCGGCTCGCGCTCGCGTGGCGACAATCGTGTGCAGGAGCTGACCGAAATCACCACCGGCATGAAGGCTCTGGCAAAAGAATTGAATGTGCCGATCATCGCCTTGTCGCAATTGTCGCGTCAGGTGGAATCGCGCGACGACAAGCGGCCGCAATTGTCCGACCTGCGCGAATCCGGCTCGATCGAACAGGACGCCGACGTGGTGATCTTCGTCTATCGCGAGGAATATTACCTCAAGAACAAGCAGCCGCGCGAAGGCACGCCGGAGTTCATGACCTGGCAGAGCGAAATGGAGCGCGCCCACGGCAAGGCCGAGGTGATCATCGGCAAGCAGCGCCACGGCCCGACCGGGACGGTGGAGCTGGCCTTCGAGGGCGAATATACGCGGTTCAGCGATCTGGCGCGGGATGATCACCTCCCTGTTCCGATGTGAGGGCGCCATGCAGGACGACGAAGCCGCCAAGGACGCCCGCGCTTTCGGCCAGGCCGCGCTCACCGTCGATCTCGGCGCGCTGGCCGAGAACTGGCGCCGACTCGCCGACCGCGCCCAGGGCGCGGAATGCGCGGCGGTGGTCAAGGCCGACGCCTATGGGCTGGGAATCCGCCCCGTAGCGCAGGCCCTGCTGGACGAGGGTTGCGAGACCTTTTTCGTCGCCCATGTGTCAGAGGCCGAGACGCTGAGGACCGTCGCGCTCCAGGCCCGCATTTTCGTCCTCAATGGACTCACGCCGGGCGCCGCCGGCCTTTACCCGTCCTCCAGGCTCATTCCGGTGCTGGGTTCGCTGCCCGAGATCGCGGAATGGGCCGAATTCTGCGCCAGCGACGGCGCGCCGCATCCCGCCGCGATCCATATCGACACGGGCATGAACCGGCTCGGTCTCGCCGCCGCCGATCTGCCGCGCGCCCGCGCCTTGATGGAGAGCTTCACGCCGGCGCTGGCGATGAGCCATTTCGTTTCGTCCGAGGACATGTCGGCGCCGCGCAATCGCCGGCAGGTCGAGCGTTTCGAACAGGCCTGCGCCAAACTGCCGCCGATGCCGGCCTCTTTGTGCAACAGTTCCGGCATGTTCCTCGAAGACGCGCCCTTTTTCGATCTGTGCCGGCCCGGCTATGCGCTCTATGGCGGCAATCCGACGCCGGGCAGCGACAATCCCATGCGCCGCGTGGTCGGCCTGACCGCCGTGGTGCTGCAGGTGCGCGACGTCGCCGCCGGCGAGACGGCCGGCTATAACGCCCGCTGGACCGCGCCTTCGCGGCGACGGCTGGCGACCATCAATCTCGGCTATGCCGATGGTTTCCTGCGCAGCGGATCGGACGGACCGATCGGCGTCGAGGTTTTCGCCGCCGGCCATTATTGCCCGATCGTCGGTCGGATCTCGATGGATCTGTCCATCGTGGACATCAGCGAAACCGGTCCGGTCAAGCGCGGCGACCGCGTCGAGATCCTCGGGCCCAATATCGGGATCGACGAACTGGCCGCCGAAGCCGGGACGATCGGCTATGAAATCCTGACCCGCCTCGGCGGACGCTTCCGTCGCGACTATATCCGGTCGCAAGAACAAGCATCAGATTAACTGATTGACGATCATTCCTCATCTGAAGGTTGAGCAATATGATCCTGCGCAAGAGTCTGATCCTGGTCGCTTGTTTCTCCGCCGCGCTGGCGGCGCGAGCAGCGCGGGCGGAGGAACCGGTCGGCTGCGCCGCCTTCAAATGGTCGATCGCCGAAGACCAGACGGCGCTCTCGGCCGAAAAACGCGCCATGGTGGAGAATGGCGGCGCCCTCGCCTATGGCGCGGCCACGACGGCGCGCCTCGCGCCACTCGACGCCATTCGCTTCCCGTCGCCGCCCGAGCGTGCGCCGAAGCTGGGGACTTTCGCCGCCATCGTCACCTTGCCGGCGCCGCCCGTCGCGGGCGTTTATCGCCTCACTTTGTCTGACGCGGCGTGGGTCGACGCGATCCAGGACGGCGCGGCGCTCAAGCCGCTGGCCTTCAGCGGCGCCCGGGACTGCCCGCATGTGCGTAAGACGCTGAAATTCCAGCTTTCCGACAAGCCGCTGACGCTCCAGATCTCCGGCGCGCCCGCGCCCGAAATCGCGCTGATCGTCCATGCCGATGAAGCCGCGCCGCGCTGAGGGCTAGATCGTTTCATTGTTTCATGGAAACAATGAAACGATCTAGATTTTTGTTTTGACGCGTTTTCTTTACGCGAACCGGCATCCACTTCGCTCGAAAACGCTATAGACAAAGCCAGCGGGTTATGTTCTGTAATTGTTCTCATTCGTCTCCGGAATCCCGCCTTGGCCAAAGCCCGTTCCTCCTTCATCTGCCAGAATTGCGGCGCGGTCGCCGTCCGTTGGCAGGGCAAATGCGAAGCCTGCGGCGCATGGAACAGCCTGGTCGAGGAGGCGCCCTCGGCGGGGATCGGCGCGCTGGCTGCGCGCAGCGCCAAAAAGGGCCGGGTGTTCGCACTTGAGGGGCTGACCGGCGAGTCCCAACCCGCGCCGCGCCTGCTTTCAGGCATGGCGGAGCTCGATCGCGTCACCGGCGGCGGCTTCGTGCCGGGTTCGGTCCTGCTGATCGGCGGCGAGCCCGGCATCGGCAAGTCAACCCTGCTCATCCAGGCCTGCGCGGCTTTGGCGCGGCGCGGCGAACGCGTGGTCTATATTTCCGGTGAGGAAGCGGCGGCGCAGGTCCGCCTGCGCGCCGACCGCCTCGGCCTGAGCGACGCCCCGGTTGAGCTGGCGGCGGAAACCTCGGTCGAGGACATTATCGCGACCCTTTCCGCCGGCCGCCGCCCGGCTTTGGTGGTGATCGATTCGATCCAGACCATGTGGACGGAAGCCGCCGAGGCGACGCCCGGCACCGTGACCCAGGTGCGCTGCGCGGCGCAGG
Organism: Rhodoblastus sp.; assembly: GCF_041915505.1. GTDB lineage: Bacteria > Pseudomonadota > Alphaproteobacteria > Rhizobiales > Beijerinckiaceae > Rhodoblastus. Next base: position 7,038 of record NZ_JAYSBG010000136.1, read on the forward strand.
CCCTGATTCGCTACGCCAAATTGTCCGGCGCCTGCGTCATCCTGGTCGGCCATGTCACCAAGGACGGACAGATCGCCGGGCCGCGCGTGGTCGAGCACATGGTCGACGCCGTGGCCTCGTTCGAGGGCGACGGCGCGCATCATTTCCGCATCCTGCGCAATGTGAAGAATCGTTTCGGGCCGACCGACGAAATCGGCGTGTTCGAAATGACCGGCGCCGGCCTGTCGGAGGTCGCCAATCCCTCCGCTCTGTTCCTCGCCGGCCGCGACGGCTCGGCGCCGGGCGCGGCGGTCTTCGCCGGCATGGAGGGAACCCGCCCGCTGCTGGTCGAAATCCAGGCTTTGGTCGCGCCGAGCGCGCTCGGCACGCCGCGCCGCGCCGTGGTCGGCTGGGACCCGAATCGCCTGTCCATGCTGGTCGCCGTGCTGGAGACCCACGGCCGGGTCCGGCTTGGCCAGCACGATATTTATCTCAATGTCGCCGGCGGCGTGAAAATTTCCGAGCCGGCGGCCGATCTCGCGGCTGCGGCGGCGCTGGTGTCCTCGCTGACCGGCGCCGTGCTGCCGCAGGACATGGTTTTCTTCGGCGAGGTCGGCCTGTCCGGCGCAATCCGTCCGGCGCCGCACGCCAATCTGCGGCTCAAGGAAGCCGCCAAGCTCGGCTTTTCCCACGCGGTCGCGCCGCCGGGCCCACAGGAGGGCGAAGCCGCCAGGAAAAACGCGGGCAAGAATCCCGCGACCTCCCTGCGCCCGATCCGTCATATCGGCGAGGCCATCGCCGATATCGCCGCTCTGGGCCGAGCGACCGCCCCGCGCCCGGCGCGTGCGGCTGGCTAGCCCTATCGACGCGAGAGGCCGCATTCGTTATAAGCTGGCGCGAAGAAAGACGACGGAAGGTCGCCTCCTTGCTTTCGCCCCGGTCGCCGGGCCAGATTGTCGCACACCGCCTGATCGAGTCGCCGCATGCCGTCTTATCTTGACCTGGGTCTGATTGCTGTCGTCCTGATTTCGGCTTTGCTCGCCACGGTGCGCGGCTTCACGCGGGAGGTCATGGCGATCTTCTCCTGGGGCGCGGCCGCCGCCGCCGCGGTCTATTTCTATCCACTGCTGCTGCCGAAACTGGCCGATCCCGCCTCGCCGGTCTTCATCAGCAAGGAGGCGATCCGCCCCTATGCGGCCGGCGCCGCGATCTTTTTCGTCGCCTTGATCATCGTCTCCTTCATCACCATCCGCATTTCCGACGCCATTCTCGATTCCAAGATCGGCCCGCTCGACCGTTCGCTCGGCTTCCTGTTCGGCGCCCTGCGCGGCCTGCTGCTCTGCGCCATCGCCTTCATCTTCTTCAACTGGCTCGCGCCGGACGCGACCGGCCCGTCGTCCGCCTCCGCGCCGAATGTGAAAAACCAGTGGATGGCCAATGCGCGCAGCCTGCCGCTGCTGAAGGCGACCAGCGATCAATTGCTGGCGCTGCTGCCAGACGATCCCGACGGTCTGCTGGCGAAATTCAAAAAACCCAAACAGCCCGCCGCCAGCGAAGACACGCCGCCGCCGGAATCCGATTCCGAGCCGAAGGCCGCGCCGGCCACGCCCTCGCCCCCGGTCCCGCCGGCGCGTCCCAACAAGGCGGACAGCCAGCCGCAGGCGCCCGACGACAAGAAAAAGCTCGACAACCTGCTCAAGGGAACGCGCTGATCCTCATCGCGCAGTTCGAGCGGTGGAAATTTTCGTAAAGACTTTCCATTTGTCGTTTCGAGGTTTATTGACCTGACTTTCGCCAATGGGGCAGAGCAGCCTTTTCGCGCGCGGGCGCTTTCGCGCGCAAGGAGCCAGGGCCATGGAGC
>NZ_JAYSBG010000137.1:0-8861 GCF_041915505.1 Rhodoblastus sp.
GACACACGTCGACCATCCGAAGACGAATGCGTGCTCTGGATCGGCGCCGGCACCAAGGACACGGGCTTTTCGCTGACCCGCCTGAGCTTCCAGATCACCCACGCGACGGATGCGGACACCAATGAGGAGCGCGACGTCATCATCGAACAGCTTCAGCGTTGTTGCGTCATCGCCAATGTCCGATCTTACCGTCCGAGCGAACGGCTGGCGACCGGACGAGTCAACCGCTACGTGACCGACGGAATCGTTGCAGTGGCTGAGCTGACGCCACCGGCGGGTTGAACGACCCTCTTGGGAAAGGCGAGCCCGCGCCGTCGCCCCGGCCCACATGGCGAACGGACCGGCAACAGGCTGCGGGCGCCGATTCGCGCTTGTTTCGTTCCGGCAAAATTCCGCCAATCCCATTTTGGCGCGTTGCGTGGCGGCGGCGCGGCAATGAATCGTTGACGCGACGCCGTATGGGGCAAGTCGGGGGCGACGGCTGTCTGACGTCCGATCGAATTTGCGCTATTGCCGCTCGCCGCAAGCAGCGAGTTCGGGCCGCAAAGATCTATAGCGTTCGCATGAACTCAGCCGTATTGATGAGCCGCTGCCCACAGCAAATCACTTGGAACTAAACAACGATGATATTTTAGCCTTGTTTTCGCCATTGCTACCGCCTATTTTGGCGAAATCGAACTTTTAGGCTGATGATTTCGCTGTGCGTTTCAAACGCAGATGACGACCTCCTCTAAAAAACATCGATAAGAAAGGCTCATTTCCAACGATGAGCTAAATTCAGGCCTGCTTAAAGGAGCGTCAACGCATGGCTACCGGCACTGTTAAATGGTTCAATGGCCAAAAGGGCTTTGGCTTCATCCAGCCGGATGACGGCGGCACGGATGTTTTCGTTCACATCAGCGCAGTCGAACAGGCGGGACTTTCCGGCCTGAGGGAAGGCCAGAAGATCAGCTACGAGGTGGTCGCCGACCGCCGCACCGGCAAATCTTCCGCCTCGCGCCTGCAAACGGTGGAATGAACCGTTTTTTCTCGCAAGCGCGCCATCGTTCCACGGATGTATTGGCGCGACGCGGCGCGAGATCGAGAAGCCTCGGGCGACACCCGAGGCTTTTTTCGTTTCCATTTACGGAAAAAGGCCCAGGCCATCGCTGACCGCCATGAGCGGCGGACGTTCGAACAGGCGATCGAGCATGTCGCGATCGAGCCGCTGCTGACACCCGCTCGCAAGTAAGCCCGCGCCCCGGCTTTTCCAGCGTCGCCGCCATCGGGCCGGCGGCGCGCCCATCGAATGCAATAAGATTGGATCATTCATGCAAGTATTGGTTCGCGACAATAATGTTGAGCAGGCGCTTCGCGTGCTGAAAAAGAAAATGCAGCGCGAAGGTCTCTTTCGCGAAATGAAGCAGCGCCGCGCTTACGAAAAGCCCTCCGAAAAACGCGCGCGGGAAAGCGCCGAAGCCGTTCGGCGGGCGCGCAAGCTTGCGCGAAAAAAAGCGCAGCACGAAGGTCTGCTTCCGAAGCCCAAGCGCAAGGCCCCGCGCGCTCCGCAAAGACCCGCGGCGCCGGCCTTTGCCGCGGCGAATCCATCTTCCTGACATTGAAACGCGCAGCGTTCCGTATCGATACAGTCATCGATACGGAACGCTGCGGCGATGCGAAAGTGTGAAAATATGGCGCGCAAACCGAGCTCAAAGAGCGAATTCGTCTTGTTCGACGTCATTTACGAAGACGACGCCGTACGTTCGAACCGACGCGTTCCGAGGGAAATTCTTGGCGGCCTCGACGGCGACGAACCGGCGCGGGCTTTTCTCGAAACGCAAGATCGGGAAATCGCCGAGCGCTCGGGCCGCCCAATGGCGGCGATCAAAATCGTGCGGCGCTCGTGAGACATGAACGGACCGGCAACAGGCTTCGGGCGCCGATTCGCGCCCGTTTCGTTCCGACAAAATTCCGCCAATCCCGCATCGGGACGCCGCGCCGAGCACGTCCGGCAATAAATCATTGAAAGAAAGAACAAAACCTAAAAATCCACAATTCAGTGATTCGTTCCGGTCTTGGTCCCCTCCTGATCGCGCAATCCCGTTTCGGGCCTTAAGGCTCGGTAAACGGGCAATATACGGTTAAGCTTTCGCTTTCCGGCCTTTCCCGACGGCGGCGCGTTTTTTCGCCGCCTTGGGAACCTTGGCCGGCCAGGCGACGATGTGGTCGAGCAATTCGTCGACCGTCAGCTCGGTTTCCAGCGCGGCCACCCGCCCACGCACCGAAATCCCGGCCTCGGCCACGCTCTCGCGCCGGCCGCTGACCAGCGGGTGCCAATCCGGCAAATCCTCGCCATGGGCCAGCAGGCGATAGGCGCAGGTCGGCGGCAGCCAGCTCAGGCCGACGGCGCTTTCGGGCGTCAGGCGGATGCAGTCGCGCACCCGCCGTGAGCGATGTCCGTAGTCGGAACAGCGCGCCGTTTCGGGATCGAGCAGCCGGCAGCCGACATCGGTGAAATGAATTTCGCCAGTGTCCTCATCCTCAAGCTTGACCAGACAGCAGCGTCCGCAGCCGTCGCACAGGCTTTCCCATTCCGCCTTGGAAAAATCCGTCAGCGCGCGACCGCGCCAGAATGGCTGCGGGGCGGCGTGAACGGCCTTGTCTTTGTTCTGACTGGTCATGACCTGTTTCAAATTGGCGCAATTCGCGATGGCGCCGGCTTTGCGCTTGAAGGGCGATCGCATTAAGACAATGTTAACGACGTCGGCGCGCGAAAGCCATCCGGTCCGGCGACGCGCGACGCGCCCGAGTATAAGACCCGAGCAACGAACCGAACGGAGCGGCAAGCGTCTTGGCCTATGATTTCCGTAAAGCGCGCTGGTTCGTCTTCCTGCGCAATGCGCTGCTCGGATTCGATTCCTGGATCGACAGCGCGTTTTACACGCTGAGCGTCGACACGGCCGAGCTTTGGCGCAAATTCGCCGGCTTCACCGAGCGTTTCCACGCCCGTGGCGCGACGCGCGTCGCGGTCGAGATCGCCTGCGAGGGCCTTACCTTGTCTGTTTTCGGCGGGCTGATTCTGGTCGTGCTGGCGCAGCCGGCTTTCCGTCTCACCGCTTCTGGCGACTGGCTGAAAAAGACCGATCTCGCCATCACCTTCCAGGACCGTTACGGCAAGGAGGTCGGCCGGCGCGGCATTCTGCACGACGACGCGGTGACGCTCGACCAATATCCGGATTATGTCGTGCAGGCCGTGCTCGCGACCGAGGATCGCCGCTTTTACGACCATTGGGGCGTGGACCCGATCGGCCTTGGCCGCGCGCTCACCGTCAACGCCCGCTCCTCCGGCGTGGTGCAGGGCGGTTCGACCCTCACGCAGCAATTGGCGAAGAACCTGTTCCTGTCGAACGAGCGCACCATTACCCGCAAGATCAACGAGGCCTTTCTGGCCTTCTGGCTCGAATCGCACCTGACCAAGAAGCAGATCCTGCAGCTCTATCTCGACCGCGCCTATATGGGCGGCGGCACATTCGGCATTCAGGCCGCCTCGCAATTCTATTTCGGCCGCTCGGTCAAGGATGTCACCCTGGCGCAAGCCGCCATGCTCGCCGGCCTGTTCAAGGCGCCGACCAAATTCGCGCCGCACGTCAATCTGCCGGCCGCGCGCGCCCGCGCCAATGACGTGCTGAACAATATGGTCGTCGCCGGCTATCTGCGCGAGAACCAGATCTCTGACGCCCAGCGCAACCCGGCCTCGCCGGTCGATCGCGGCGCCGAGGCCTCGACGCCCGACTGGTATCTTGACTGGGCCTTCAACGAGATCAAGACGCTGGCCGATTCCGGCAAGCTCGGCAAGGATCGCGTCTTCACCGTGCGCACCGCGCTCGATTCGGCCTTGCAGAAAAAGGCCGAAACCACCATCGACGAAATGCTGCGCGAGAGCGGCGCGAGCTTCCACGCCAAACAGGGCGCCAGCATCGTGCTGGAGCCGCTCGGCGCCGTGAGGGCGCTGGTTGGCGGCCGTGATTACGGCGCGAGCCAGTTCAACCGCGCCACCGACGCCCAGCGCCAGCCGGGCTCGTCCTTCAAGCCCTATGTCTATCTGACCGCCTTGATGAGCGGCAAATTCACGCCGCAGACCACGGTGGTGGACGCGCCGATCTGCCTCGGCAATTGGTGCCCGAAAAATTACGGCGGCTCCTATAGCGGCTCGATGCCGATGTGGAACGCGCTCGCCCATTCGCTGAACACCGTGGCGGTGCGGCTGTCCATTGCGATTGGCGACGGCGACGCCAAGAAGGGCCGCGCCCGCATCATCGCCACCGCGCGCCGGCTCGGCGTCACAGCGCCTTTGCCCGACACCCAGTCGCTGCCGCTCGGCGCCGACGAGGTCAGCCCGATGGATCAGGCCACCGCCTATGCGGCCTTTGCGAACGGGGGCAAGCGGATCCATCCCTATGCCGCGCTGGAGATTTTCAACAGCCGCGGCGATCTGGTCTATAATCACGACCGCGATGGCGAACAGCCGCAACAGGTGATCGACCCGCGCAACATCAATGATCTCGTCTTCATGATGACTCAGGTGGTGCAGCAGGGCACCGGCCGCCGCGCCCAGCTCGACGGCGTGCAGGTCGCCGGCAAGACCGGCACCACCAACGAATACAAGGACGCGTGGTTCTGCGGCTATACCGGCAATTTCGTCGGCGTGGTGTGGTACGGCAATGACGATGACACCCCGATGGAGAAAATGACCGGCGGCACGCTGCCCGCCGCGACCTGGCACGACATCATGCAATTCGCCCATAGCGGCGTCGATCTGAAACCCCTGCCCGGCCAGGGCCTGACAGCCGAACAGGGTCCGATCGTGCAGCTCACCAATTCCGACGGCGGCCAGATGCTGAAGGTCCGCGAGCAATTATCGAAGAAATCGTCGGAGGCTTTGGGCTCGATCGAGAATCTAATGAAATCCTCGGCCGAAAAGCATGGCGCGCTCGATCTAACGCGCCCATCCCGTTACGCCGCCGCCGAGCCAGCCATCGCATTCGCGCGGCGGCCGAGCGCGCTCGTCGATCTGCGCTGAACCGGCGGCACCGAGCGCAGCGGGCTCAGAAACATTCCTCTTCGAGTTTCTTGAGATCGCGCAGCGCGCGTTCGTCGTCGTGATCTTCGAACAGCTCGACCATGTAATAGACATGGGAGTGCAGGAGGAGGAGCTTGTCGGAAATGGCGCCGCTGCCCCGCTCGATCTGGTCGAGCCGCATTTTGAAACGGTCCCAGAAGGCGTTGGCCGTGCGCGGATCGTCGACATAACGCCGCAGGTGGCGAAGCACGGTCGCCATATTTCCTTCGAAATCGATGTCGAGAAAGCTGACGTAACGATCAGGCGCCGCCGGGGCGCACTCAGCGGACGGAGTCGTTGCATTTTCAGTCATGGATTGCTCCCGCAATGGAATGTGGGAGCATTTCGCGGAGAGGCCGGCCCGCCCGCAATGCTTCGCGCTCCAGCCGCGAGCGGCGCGCATGAACGGCATCAGCGTTGCACGAATGGCGTCACACCGCGAGAAGGCGACGAATGGCCGCGACTTTCTGCCTGCTGATCGGCGCGCGCGTCCGGGCCTTGTCGTTGAGGATCAGCCACCACGCGCCATCCACCCGCTCGGCGGCGCGAATGTGATTGATATTGACGAGCCAGGCGCGGTGAACGCGAAGGAAAGCGGCGGGATCGAGCCGTTTTTCCAGCACGGATAACGCGCGCGGACAAAACGCCGTCGTTTCCGCCATCAGGGCGGAGGCGTAATGGCCCTGCGACCGCAGCGCGATGATCTCGCCGACGTCGACGAGCGCGATCATGCCATTGCGGCCCTGCTCGATCGGCAGTTTCAACAAGTGCTTTTCCGGCGGCGGTTTGACGGGTTCGCCCGGCGTTTCGACCATGAAGAACAGCAGGCAGCAATGTGGGCTTCCCGGCTGCGCATTTGCTTCCAGCAGCGTGGCGAGCGCGACCATATTGCCCATCCGCGTCGCGATGATCATTGACGCCGACCGGTTGGCGGCCGTCCCGGCGCTTTCGATGAGCCAGCCGATCCGCCCGCGCGCCGCAGGCGGATGAAATTCCACGATGTCCTTGCCGAGAAAATCGCGATCCTGGCGGAACAGGAATTCGCGCGCGAGGTCGTTCGCGGCGACGATGCGCCGTCCCTCGTCCAGCGTGACGACCCCGACGGGCAGATGCTGCAAGCGATATTCGAACGACAACGCCGCCGCGTTCGGGCGGGCTTCGGCATTATCTGAACTTTCGGTCATGGGCGTCGCGTTCGGCGGGGAGGCGCCTCGCACGGGCGCCGGCCAATCGAATGGACCAAAGCCCCCTTTGTCAAGCGGACCGTCGGTCCACGACGATACCGGCGACCGCGTTGCTGACGGCCGCGCCTCACGCCCGCATGGCCGCGGCCGGAGGGAAGGGCCTGTCGTCGCTCGGCCGCGGAACCGGAGCATAACGGCTGAATTGCATCGCGTAAGTCGCGCGGCCCTGGCTAAATGCGCGTAAATGGTTCGCATAGCCGAACATATTGACGAGCGGGACCAACGCATCGATGGCTACAGCGTCGTCACGCGTGTATTGGCTCTGGATCTGGCCCCGGCGCAGGTTCAGATCGCCGATGACCGACCCCAAATAGTCCCGCGGCGTCACGACCTCGACTTCCATGATGGGCTCGATCAAAACCGAGGCGCCATTCTTGAGCGCCTCGCGGGCGGCGGCGCGCGAGGCGATTTCGAAAGCCATCGCCGAGGAATCGACGTCATGGAAGACGCCGTCGATCAGGGTCGCCTTCAGATCGACCACCGGGAAACCCGCGATAGCGCCTGACTCAGCGGCGCTTTGGATACCTTTGTCAACGCCGCGAATGAAAGCGTCGGGCATCGCGCCGCAGGCGATTCGGCTTTCGAAGACATTGCCGCCGTCAGCTTCGTTCGGCTCGAAGACGATCCTCACCCGGGCAAACTGGCCAGCATGCTTGTGCGTATATTCAATCTCGACCTTCCTGGTCAGCGTCTCACGATAAGCCACCTGGGGAGAGCCGATTTTGAAGTCGACCTCGTACGAGCGGCGCAAAATGCCGACTGTTTCGTCGAGGTGAAGCTCGCTGGAGCCTTTCAGGACGGCGTTGCCCGACTTTTGGTCGACTTCGACGCCAAGCGACCGGTCTTCAGCCATCATCTTGTTCAACGCGGACGCGAGCTTCTCCGCATCTGCGCTGGACCTCGGCTTAATCGCGATCTCGATGAGAAATCGAATAAACATAATAGCCTCTTGAACGTCGCCAGAGAAATGCGCCCGATAAATTGATAGCGCGAAATCAAAGCTTTCAGTCCAGAAGGTCTCAAACAACACCCAACGAGACCATCCCTGTCATGGGCCGCGCCGAGCTGGAACGGTCGGGACGCGCTGCGCTGCGTCCTGACCGCCGCCTCCGGACGGACCTCTCTTGCCGCCGGTTTCGGGCACGGCGAGCCAGAACAGCAGGAAGGCGAGCGATGCGACACCCGCGAGAAACAGGAACGCCGCGTCGAATCCGGCTCGATCGACGATGAAGCCGGCGACCGCATTGCTGAGCGCCGCGCCCGCGCCCCAGGCGGTCGCAGCCGCGCCGAGCGCGAGATTGTAGTGGCCGGTTCCCTCGGTCAGGTCGGAGATGACGATAAAGAACAACGCGCCGAAAATCCCGGCGCCGACGCCGTCCAGCAATTGGATCGACAGGAGATAAGAGGGATCGTCCCACAGGGTATAGAGAACGCCCCGAATCGGCAGGACCGCGAAGCCGACAAGAAAAAGCGGCTTCCGCCCCCACGAATCGGCTTTGGTCCCGACGAGCGTCGCCATCGGGATCATGACGGCCTGCGCGGCGATGATACAGGCCGCAATGAACAGCGAGCCGGCGTCCTTGTGATCCTGGCTGAGCCGCTCCGACGAGGGGCAGCATGGCGGCGTTAGCGAAATGGAACAAAGTGATCGCGGCCGTGAAAACCAGCAGGGGCCGTGAATCGAAGATCATGCTCAGGGCGCTCGGGCGCGCCCGGCCATGGTCGGCGTCGGCGCCTTCGTCCAGACCGCGCGCCAGGGCGTGGTCGATGGCGCCGGCGTCAACCGACAGCGCCGCGCCGACGCTCAGCAGCGCGAAAACGACCGCCAGCCAAAGCACCGCCACGGGCGCGATCCAATAGCCGGCGAGACCCGCGGCAAGGGCGGCGACCACGTTTCCGGTATGGCTGAAGGCTTCGTTGCGGCCGACGCGCTTCGTGAAAGCCTGACGTCCGACGCTGCCCAGGCTGATCGCCGCAACCGCCGGAGGAAAAGCCGCGTCGCAAATTCCGATGATCGTCTGCGCGCCCGCCACCGGCCGGAATGACGGAAAGAGCGCGAGAACGCACACGCCCACCGCGACGAGGCCGGCGGCGAACGCGATCAGGCCGCGCTTCCAGACGGTCGAATCAACGAATGCGCCGGCAGGCCCGCGCGCCGCGACCGTCGCAATGCCTCCGATGGTCATGACCAGGCCGACGCGCGTCGCGTCCCATCCCTGGCTGGACCAGAGATAGATCGCGAGAAACGGCCCGACGCCGCCCTGGACATCGGCGAGCAGAAAATTGAGCCGATCGAGAGCCGCCTGGTTTCGCATCCGCCATCCTGCCTCGCATCGTCCGCGCTGTCGAATGCGGCGCCGCGGCGAACTTTCTGTCGATAGGGCCTGAGCGGCTAACAGGCTGCTGAAAAACCCTTTCGCTTAAGTCTGGTTCGTGATTCGCTTCGATATGAGGGGGAGCATCAGGATGCGCGGGTCGGACGGGCGGTCGGGGCAGCTTTTCAGTTACGTCGATTTGGA
>NZ_JAYSBG010000138.1:0-8855 GCF_041915505.1 Rhodoblastus sp.
ACGCAGGTGCCGCCGATGCGGAACTCTTCCGCGATCATGACCTTGGCGCCATGGCCCGACGCGATGCGCGCCGCGCGCACGCCGCCCGAACCAGCCCCGATGACGAAGAGATCGACTTCAAATTCACTCATCGGAGCAGGCTCCATTCCCACGGGTCATTTCCAGTTTCGATGATCGTGACAAGTCGCGATCATCGACGTCCCTCGCATTAGCTCGGCCATTGCCCGTCTTCAGACGCCCTATGGCCTTCGCTCCTAACCGGTTCTCATTGATGAGAACCGGCGTCAGGCCTCGAGCTGGCCGACCACCCGGATCCCGCTGATATCGGCGACGATCACGGCGCTGGCAAGGCCGATGAACAGGCCGTGCTCGACGACGCCGGGAATGGCGTTGAGCGCGCTGGCAAGGCTGTCCGGATCGGGAATGGCGCGGAAATCGCAATCGAAGATCGGATGGCCGCCATCGGTGACGTAATCCTTGTCGTCGGCCAGCTTGCGCTGGACGACGGGGCCGTGGCAGCCGTGGGCGCGGGCGGCCTCCTCGATATGGCGGCGGGTCGAGGCGAGCCCGAAGCGGTCGACCTCGACCGGCAGTTTGAACTTGCCGAGCCGGGCGACTTCTTTGCTCGCATCGGTGATGACCACCATGCGTTTCGAGGCCGCCGCGACGATCTTTTCGCGCAGCAGCGCGCCGCCGCCGCCCTTGATGAGCCGCAATGCGGAATCGAATTCATCGGCGCCGTCGACGGTCAGGTCGAGTTCGGGCGTCTCGTCCAGCGTCGAAAGCTGCAATCCCCAGCCCTCGGCCTGGAGGCGGGTGCGCTCCGAAGTCGGCACGCAGATCACGTCGAGGCCGTCGCGCGCCTTCTCGCCGATGCAATCGACGAAATGGGCGGCGGTCGAGCCGGTGCCGAGGCCGAGTTTCATGCCGGAGCGCACCAGAGCGGCGGCGCGTTCGGCGGCCTGCCGTTTCAACAATTCGATCGGGGAATGATCCACGGCGCGCTCCTCTTCCGCCCCTCTAACTTGGCCTTTCGCCTAAAGGGTAACGCCGCGACTTGCAAGCGCTCTGGAAAGGCGGGAACGCAAAGCCGGTCGTGCTCGTTAGCCTGACGGATTTTCGCCAGAGCCATTCAGCGCCTTTCGTCACAGGGGGCGGCGCCATGTCGATTTCGACCCGTCTGACAGAAAAACTTCAGATCAAACATCCGATCATGCTGGCGCCGATGGATTTGGTCGCCGATGCGAGGCTGGCCTGCGCGGTGAGCGGCGCCGGCGGCTTCGGCATGATCGGCGGCGGCTATGGCGACGAGGCCTGGTTGACCCGGCAATTCGACGAGGCCGGCGACGTCCGCGTCGGAATCGGCTTCATCACCTGGAGCCTCGCCCGCAATCAGCGCTTGCTCGATCTGGTTCTGGAGCGCCGGCTGCCGGCGGTGATGCTGTCCTTCGGCGAGGTAGCGCCCTTCGCGCCCAAAATCAAACAGGCTGGCGCGCTGCTCGTCTGCCAGGTGCAGACTTTGGCGCAGGCGCGCGACGCGGCCGCGCAGGGCGCGGACATCTTGGTGGCGCAAGGCGCCGAAGCGGGCGGTCATGGCGTTGCGCGCGGGCTGTTTCCCTTGGTTCCGGCGGTGGCCGACGCCGCGCCGGGCGTCATCGTGGTCGCGGCGGGCGGCGTCGCGGATGGGCGCGGGCTCGCGGCGGCCCTGATGCTCGGCGCCGAGGGCGTGCTGCTCGGCACGCGGCTTTACGCCAGCCGGGAGGCGGCGGCCCCGGCCGAAGCCAAGGAAAGGGTCGCGCGCGCCAGCGGCGACCGCACCATTCGCGGCCTGATTTTCGACATTGCGCGCAAGAATGTCTGGCCGCGCCCCTTTACCGGCCGGGTTCTGAGCAACCGATTCTCCGACCAATGGGCCGGGCGCGAGGACGAACTCCTCAGCCGCCAGGACGAAATCGCCGCCTCCTATGCCGAAGCGCGGGCCAAGGGCGATTTTGACATAGCGGCGGTCATTGCGGGCGAGGCGGTCGATCTGATCCACGACATTCCGCCGGCGGCGGAGATCGTCGAGCGCATGGCGGATGAGGCGGCCGAATTGCTGGCGCGGGCGCCTCTGCGTTATGGGCTCGGCGCGTCGGCGAAATAGGCTTCGAGAATCCGGCCATAAATGCGGGTCAGGCCGTCGATATCGGCGACGGGGACGCGCTCGTCGATCTGGTGCATGGTCTTGCCGACCAGCCCGAACTCCACCACTGCGCCATAGCGCGAGATGAAACGCGCGTCCGAGGTGCCGCCGGAGGTGGAAAAGTCAGGCCGCCGCCCGGTCTCTGCCTGGATCGCCTGCGCCACCAGTTCGGTGAAGGGGCCCGGCTGGGTGATGAAGGAGACCGCATTGCAGGGGTCGAACGTGAGTTCGAACTGTTCGGCGGGCCGCTCCGCTTCGAGCCGGCGGCGAATTTCGGATGCAAGACTTTCCGGCGTCCAGAGATCGTTGAAGCGGATGTTGAACCGCACCCGCGCTGCGCCGGGAATGACATTGGTCGCCTCGTTGCCGATGTCGATCGAGGTGATTTCGAGATTGGAGGCGTCGAACCAGTCCGTGCCCTGATCGAGCGGCTCGGCTTTCAGCGCCGCGCACAGCGTGACCAGATGGGCGACCGGATTGTCGGCGCGATGCGGATAGGCGACATGGCCCTGTTTGCCGCGCACCAGCAGCCGCCCGTTGAGCGAGCCGCGCCGGCCGATCTTGATCATGTCGCCGAGGTCTTGCGCGTTGGTCGGCTCGCCGACCACGCAATGATCGAATTTCTCGCCGCGCTCTTCGAGCCAGCGCAGCATTTTCACCGTGCCGTTGATGGCCGGTCCTTCCTCGTCGCCGGTGATGAGAAAGCCGATCGAGCCTTTTTTCGGCGCGCCATGCTTTTCCAGATAGAGGATCGCCGCCGCCGCGAAAGCGGCTATGCCGCCCTTCATGTCGGCGGCGCCGCGTCCGTAAAGCTCACCTTCGATGATCTCGCCGGCGAAGGGATCGACCGACCATTTGGCCGAATCGCCCGGCGGCACGACATCGGTATGGCCGGCGAACAGGAGGAAGGGCGCGCTGTCGCCGATGCGGGCGTAGAGATTGTCGATATCCGGCGTGCCGGGCTCCGAAAAGGGCAGGCGATGGGTCGTGAAGCCGGCGGCTTCCAGCCTTTTTTGCAGAATGTCGAGCGCGCCGGCGTCGGCGGGCGTGACCGAGGGACGGCGGATGAGGTCGCGGGTCAGGGCCACGCTGGCGCTTGTCTCCTCGGCCATCCCAACCTGTCCTTTCACTCCGGGCGCAAGCCCAATTCGTAGAATTGCGCGGCGAAGGCGGCCAGAGCCGCCAGCAGGACCAGCCAGGGCGCAAAAGCCGGCATCAGGCCGAAGAAATGCGGCTGCGCCCAGAAAGCCGCGCCCGCCGCGAAAGCCGCCAGCGGCCACACCGCCGCCCAACCCGCGCCAAAGCCTTTGGCGCGGAACCGCTTGGCCGAGAGATTATATTGGCTGATCTGCGCCAGCAGCACGAAGGCTGCGAAAACCAGCAGATAGGCGAAGGCCAGGAACGCCTTGAGGCTGAACAGGCCTTCGCTCGCCAGATCGCGCTGCGTCCAGGGGCTGATCGCGGCCCAGCCGGCCGCGAAGGCGAGGCAAAGGCCGGTCAGCGCAAGGGTCCAGCGCCGCCAGACGGGGGCGGAAATCGTCCCTTCCGCATCGCGGAAGAGAAAGAAGAATTCCGCGCCATCCATCAGTCGCGCAAAAGCTCGTTGATGCCGGTCTTGGAGCGGGTCTGGGCGTCCACCGTCTTGACGATGACGGCGCAATAGGTCGAGGGGCCGGGCTCGCCATTGGGCAGCGGCTTGCCGGGCAGATTGCCGGAGACGACGACCGAGAACGGCGGCACATAGCCGACATGAACCTCGCCGGTGGCGCGATTCACGATCTTGGTGGAGGCGCCGATATAGACGCCCATGGCCAGAACCGCGCCCTCGCCGACCACCACGCCTTCGACGACTTCGGAACGCGCGCCGATGAAGCAATTGTCCTCGATGATGGTCGGGCCGGCCTGCAGCGGCTCCAGCACGCCGCCAATCCCGACGCCGCCGGAAAGATGCACGTTCTTGCCGATCTGGGCGCAGGAGCCGACGGTCGCCCAGGTGTCGACCATGGTGCCGGTATCGACGAAGGCGCCGAGATTGACGAAGCTCGGCATCAGCACCACGCCCGGCGCGATATAGGCGGAATGACGCACGATGCAGCCCGGCACCGAGCGGAAGCCGGCGGCGGCGTGGTCCCTGGAGCCCCAGCCCTCGAATTTCGACGGCACCTTGTCGAACCAGGTCGCGGTTCCGGGGCCGCCGGGAATGACGCCCATGTCATTGAGGCGGAAGGACAGCAGCACGGCCTTTTTCAGCCATTGATTGACCTTCCAGGACTCTTTGCCGATCGCGCCGGCCGTCTTTTCCGCGACGCGCGCCTTGCCGGTGTCGAGCAGGTTCAGCGCGGATTCGACGGCGTGCCGGATGTCGCCGGAGGTTTCCGGCGTGATCTTGGCGCGATCCTCGAAAGCGGCTTCGATAATGGTCGCGAGCGCGTGCGGCATGGACGTTTCCTTATGAAAAGTGTTTGCGCTGGTTTCGGGTTTTG
Source organism: Rhodoblastus sp. (assembly GCF_041915505.1). Classification (GTDB taxonomy): domain Bacteria; phylum Pseudomonadota; class Alphaproteobacteria; order Rhizobiales; family Beijerinckiaceae; genus Rhodoblastus. The sequence continues at coordinate 4,666 of NZ_JAYSBG010000138.1, forward strand.
GCGCGGTTCTGTCAAGGCGGGCCGGCGCGGCGAAGGCTTTGATCGGGCCAAACTCACATGACGATGACGCCTTCACGCTCGGCCTTGCCCTCCGGCTCGACGTGAATCGCGATGAGGCAGCCTGGAAGCGCGCTTTTCAGCGCGCCTTCGATTCGGTCGCAGATATCGTGCGCGTCGCCCACCGTCATCGCCGAGGAGACGACGAGATGGAAGTCGATGAAGGTCGCCTTGCCGGCGTGGCGGGTTCTGAGCGCGTGGACCTCGATGGCGCCGGCGGCGCTCTCGGCGATGATCGTCTTGATGCGCGCCAGCTCGTCCGGCGGCGCCGCCTCGTCCATCAGGGCGCTGGCGTTGTCGCGCACGACGCCCCCGCCGCTCCACAGGACGTGCAGGGCGACGAGCGCCGCGATCGCGGGATCGAGGCGTTCGATCCCGGTCACGACGACCAGGGCGACGCCGACCAGAACCCCGAGCGAGGTGACCACATCCGCGAGAAGATGCTTGCCGTCAGCCTTCAGCGCCGCCGAACGATGCGCCTGGCCTTGCTGGATCAGCAACCGGCTCCAGAGCCCGTTGAGCAAAGTCGCGCCCATGCTGACCGCGAGGCCGGCGGCGGGAGCCTCGATCGGCCGTGGCGCGACAAAGCCCTGATAAGCTTCATACAGAATGGCGAGCGCGGCGAGAATGATCAGCACGCCGACCGCGACGGCCGAGAGATATTCCGCCTTTTGATGGCCATAGGGGTGATTCTGGTCGGGCGGCAGCGCCGCGAACCGTATCGCGACAATGGCGGCGGTCGCGGTCGCGACATTGATGATGCTTTCCAGCGCGTCCGAATAAAGGGCGACGCTGCCCGTCAGCAGATAGGCGACATATTTGACGGCGAGGACGACAAGGCTCACGCCGAGGCTGCCAAGGGCGATCCGATCGAGGCTCAGGGTCGGGAATTTCATGGCTGCTCCGGCGCTGCGAACGCGCGCCGCTGCGGCCATGTCGAATGGCGCGCGGCGCTCGCGATTAAATCAACAGTTTCAGGAAATCCACCAGATCATCCGTGACGAAATCCACATGGGGCGGGATGTCGTCATGCTTTTCCCAGGCCTCGCGATGATCCTCCGCGCCCTGTTTCGGACGCACCAGAACGGTCAACATGCCGGAGGCGTGGGGCGCCGCCAGATTATGGGCGATATCCTCGAACATGGCGGCGCGCGACGGGTCGACGTCGTGGCGCTGGAAGAATTTCTGATAGGTTTGCAAATGCGGCTTGGGCAGGTAATCGCCATGTTCGATGGCGAACATGCCCTCAAATAAATGGTCGATGCCGAGCTGCTTTGCCGTAGCGATGGCGTGGCCGTGCGAGCCATTGGTGAGGATCAGCTTGCGGCCGGGCAGGGCCTCGATGGCCTGCGCCAGCGCCGGATTGGGGTCGAGCGACGAGCGGTCGATGTCGTGGACGAAATGCAGGAATTCGGCCGGCGCGATGTCATATTCGCGGATCAGCCCCGCCAGCGTGGTGCCATAGACGCGATAATAATGTTTTTGCAGCGCGCGGGCGGATTGGCCGTCGAGCCCGAGCAGCGCGATCATATAGGCGGTGATGCGGGCGTCGATGCGCGGCCACAGGTCGGAATGCGGTGGATAGAGCGTGTTGTCGAGATCGAACACCCAGCATTCGACCCGGCGGAAATCCGCCAGGCCGGGCTGGTTCCTGTCCTGCGCGGTCACCTTGTGATCAGCGTGCCCGCGCCGAGGTCGGTGAGCAATTCGATCAGCACGGCGTGGGGGATCTTGCCGTCGAGAATGACCACGCCTTCGACGCCCTGCTCGATGGCGTAGATGCAGGTCTCGACCTTGGGAATCATGCCGCCGGTAATGGTGCCGTCGGCGATCAGCGCCGGGATCTCGCTGATGCGCAATTGCTTGATGAGGTTCTTGTCCTTGTCGAGCACGCCGGGCACGTCGGTCAGCAGCAGCAGGCGCTTGGCGCCGAGCGCCCCGGCGATCGCGCCGGCAAAAGTGTCGGCGTTGACATTATAGGTGTCGCCTTCCGCGCCCAGCGCGACGGGCGCGAGCACGGGAATCAGCTCGCGGCCGAGCACCTGCTCCAGCACCGTGGCGTCGACCTTGTCGGGTTCGCCGACAAAACCGAGATCGACGGCGGGCTTGCCGTTCTGCTCGACCCTTTCGACCTTGCGGGCGCGGACCATATTGCCGTCCTTGCCGCACAGGCCGATGGCGCGGCCGCCTTCATTATTGATATAGCCGACGATCTGCTTGTTGATCGCGCCGGCGAGCACCATTTCCACCACTTCGACCGTGGCCTTGTCGGTGATGCGCAGGCCATCGGCGAATTCGGATTTGATGCCGAGTTTCTGCAGCATGGCGCCGATCTGCGGGCCGCCGCCATGCACCACCACCGGATTGACGCCGGATTGTTCGAGCAGGACCATGTCGCGGGCGAAATCGCGCGCGGCGGCTTCCTGGCCCATGGCGTGGCCGCCATATTTCACCACCACGATGGCCTCGTCATAATGCAGCATATGCGGCAGCGCCTGCATCAGGATCTTGGCCTGATCGATCGCGGCGGCCTGGCTCAGGGGGGCGGAGGGGACCGGAGCTTCGCTCATCATGCTGCCTCGTGGGTGTTAGCCGCGCCTGTTTAGCCGATTTGGGCGGGCTGGAAAATCGTTCTGTCGCGTTCGAACAGCAGCCGCGCGACGCTGGCGCGCAGTTCGGCCAGACCTTCGCCCTTGTGCGATGACAGGAAGATGACATCGGGATGGGCGGCGGGATGGGTGCGCAGGACCGCCTTGGCGTCCTCGATGGTCTTGTCGACCTGGGCTTGTTTCACTTCGTCGCGCTTGGTCAGCACGATCTGATAGGACAAGGCGGCCTGGTCGAGCCGCTTCAACATCTCGCGGTCGACCTCCTTGAGGCCGTGGCGTCCGTCGATCAGGACGAAGACGCGCGCCAGCGACGCCCGGCCGCGCAGAAAATCCTGCATCAGCCGGGTCCAGTTGGAGATTTTCTCCTTGGACACGGCCGCGTAGCCATAGCCCGGCATGTCGACCAGCCGCAGCAGCGGCGCCTGCGGGTCGGGGCCCAGCGCGAAGAAATTGAGCTGCTGGGTGCGCCCCGGCGTGTGCGAGGTGCGCGCCAGGGTCTTGCGGCCGGTGAGCGCGTTCAGCAGCGACGACTTGCCGACATTGGAGCGCCCGGCGAAGGCGACCTCCACCGGGCCCATCGGAGGCAAGCCCCCGATCTTGTCGGCCGCCCAGATGAATTCGCAATTCTGCGCGAACAGCTTGCGGCCGATCTCGACGAAATCGTTCTCCGGTTCCGATTCGGTCATCGAAACGCTCCTCTCCCCGGCCCTCTCCCCGCCGCTGCGGGGAAAGGAGCGATTCACGCCGCCTTGCTGCGGGAAAAAGTCTTGCGGAGGTTGTCGAATAATTCGACCTTCACGCCGGCCTTTTTCATGATCAGCATCTGCTGGCTGACCGAAAGGATATTGTTCCAGGTCCAGTAGATCACCAGACCCGCCGGGAACGAGCCGAGCATGAAGGTGAAGATCACCGGCATCCAGGCGAACATGGTCTTCTGCACCGGATCGGTCGGCTCGGGGTTCATCTTCATCTGAACCCACATCGACACGCCCATGATCAGCGGCCAGATGCCGAGATGCAGCAGATGACCGAACAGCGGCAGATGGGTCGGATCGATCGGCAGCAGGCCGAACAGGTTGAAAACATTGGTCGGGTCGGGCGCGGACAGATCCTTGATCCAGCCGAAGAACGGCGCCTGGCGCATTTCGATGGCGACGAATAGCACCTTGTAGAGCGAGAAGAACACCGGAATCTGCAGCAGGACCGGAAGGCAACCCGAGACCGGATTGATCTTCTCCTTTTTGTAAAGCTCCATGATCTCCTGCTGCTGCTTCATCTTGTCGTCGGGATAAAGCTCCTGGATCGCCTTGATCTTGGGCTGGGCCTCCTTCATCCGCGCCATGGAGAGATAGGAGCGGTTGGCCAGCGGGAAGAACAAGGCCTTGACGATCAGGGTGATGACCAGGATCGCGACGCCGAAATTGCCGACGAGCTTGTAGATTTCCTCAAGCAGCCAGAACATCGGCCGGGTAATGAAGTGGAAATAGCCCCAGTCGATCAGCATATCCAGCTTCGTGAAGCCGA
>NZ_JAYSBG010000139.1:0-8714 GCF_041915505.1 Rhodoblastus sp.
CGCAAAACGTCGATTAGCCGAAGGAACAAGCGCCTCATTCTGGACTTATCGGCCTTTCCAGCGCACTTTCCGCACAATTTCGCGCGGGCCACCGCGTGCATAAGAACGGGAGCGTGGGGAACATGGCGAGCCGCTATCAAGAAGTCTACCAGTCCTGGCGCACCGATCCGCAGGCCTTCTGGGCCGAGGCCGCCAAGGCCGTCGACTGGATCAAACCGCCGACCGTCGCATTCGACCCGAACGCCGGGGTCTATGGCCGCTGGTTCCCGGATGGCACGCTGAACACCTGCTATAACGCCGTCGACCGCCATGTGAAGAACGGCCGCGCCCAGCAGCCGGCGATCATCTATGACAGCCCCGTCACCGGCATCAAGCGCACCTACACCTATGAGCAATTGCTGGCCGAGGTGAACGCCCTCGCTTCCGTGCTCAAGGATTTCGGCGTGACCAAGGGCGACCGCGTGCTGGTCTATATGCCGATGATCCCCGAGGCGGTGATCGGCGTACTGGCCTGCGCCCGTATCGGCGCCATCCATTCGGTCGTGTTCGGCGGTTTTGCCGCCAAGGAGCTCGCGACCCGCATCAACGATTCCGAACCCAAGGTGATCCTCAGCGCCTCCTGCGGCATCGAGCCCAGCCGCGTCGTGAAATACAAGCCGCTGCTCGACGAGGCGATCAGCCTGGCCGCGGTCAAGCCGGAAAAGGTGCTGCTGTTGCAGCGCCCGCAGGAAAAGGCCGAGATGATCGGCGGCCGCGACTTCGACTGGGGCGATCTGGTTGTGGCCGCGCTGGCCGAGCGCCGCACGGTCGAGCCGGTCGAGATGAAGGCGACCGATCCGCTCTATATCCTCTATACCTCCGGCACCACCGGCGTTCCGAAGGGCGTGGTGCGCGACAATGGCGGCCACGCCGTCGCCTTGACCTGGACCATGAAGAACCTCTACGGCATCGAGCCCGGCGAAGTGTTCTGGGCGGCCTCGGATGTCGGCTGGGTGGTCGGCCATTCCTATATTCTCTACGGCCAGCTGCTCTATGGCGCGACCACATTGGTCTATGAGGGCAAGCCGGTCGGCACGCCCGATCCGGGCGCCTTCTGGCGCGTGATCGAGGAATACAAGATTTCGGCGCTGTTCACCGCGCCGACCGCCTTGCGCGCGGTGCGCAAGGAAGATCCAAACGCGGAATATCTCAAGAAATACAATGTGAAGTCCATGCGGACCCTGTTCCTGGCCGGCGAGCGCGCCGATCCGGACACGGTCGCCTGGGCCGAGCAGGTCCTTGGCGTGCCGGTGATCGACCATTGGTGGCAGACCGAAACCGGCTGGGCCATCGCGGGCAATCCGGTCGGCCTTGGCGCGCTGCCGGTCAAGCACGGCTCGCCGACCGCCGCCATGCCCGGCTATGACGTGCAGATCGTCGACGAGGCCGCCCATCCGGTTCCCGCCGGCAAGATGGGCTCGATCGTGGTCAAGCTGCCGCTGCCTCCCGGCTGCCTGCCAACCCTGTGGAAGCAGGACGAGCGGATGAAGGAGAGCTATCTCGTCGACTTCCCCGGCTTCTACAAGACCGCCGACGCCGGCTTTATCGACGAGGACGGCTATCTCTACATCATGGGCCGCACCGACGACATCATCAATGTCGCCGGCCATCGCCTCTCGACCGGAGGCATGGAAGAGGTTCTGGCGTCCCACCCGGATGTCGCGGAATGCGCCGTGATCGGCGTCAAGGACGAGTTGAAGGGCGAGCAGCCCTGCGGCTTCGTGGTGCTGAAATCGGGCGTGACCCGCTCGCCGCTCGACATCGAGAAGGAACTGGTCAAGCTGGTGCGCGACAAGATCGGCCCGGTCGCCGCCTTCAAGATCGCCATCACCGTCGCTCGCCTGCCCAAGACCCGTTCGGGCAAGATCCTGCGCGGCACGATGAAGAAGATCGCCGACGGCGATCCGTGGACCATGCCGGCCACCATCGACGATCCGGCCATCATGGACGAGATCATGGCGGCGCTGGAGAACAAGGGTTTCTGAACCCGGCGAAAGCCCTGACGTCACAAATCCCGGCGACTTCGCCGGGATTTGTTTGTTTTATAGCATTATTTCAATTGGTTAGATGGAGGCCATATTCCTCCAACCTTAGCGAAATCGGGCAGGATTCATTAGCGTCCAGGCCATATGACAGGACCGTCTCACCGGAATCAGCGAGCGGACCTTATGCCATTGCGAGTCGTCAGGGCCCTGGATCAAATCCCCGAACTCTGCGCGTCGATCGCGCGCCACGGCCGGATTCGTCCCGACGATGTGCGCCGGCTGAACGAATTCAGCCCGCGCCGGCTCGGCCTGACCATCGGCGAGGCGGAGGCGGTGTTCGCTCTGGCGTGCGCGGGCCATCCGGCCTGCGCGGAATGGAACGATTATTTCGCCGACGCCATGGGCCATTGGTTCGTCGAAACCTTTTCGCCGGACCAGACGCCGATCGAGGCCGCCTCCCGCCTGATCGACTGGCTCGGCGGCGCCCAGGCGCGTCTCGACGCCGCCCGCATGCGTATGCTGGCGCGCGTGCTGGAGACCGCGCCGGGCTGTCCGGAGGAATTGCTGGCCTTCGCCCGGCAGTGCCTCTTGCGGGCGATGACCCGCGACGCCGACGAAGAGGTCGCGGCCGGAGTCGCCTGAGGCAAACAAAACCCCGCCGCCGGAAACCGGGGGCGGGGCTAGCTGGACCGCGAGAAACCCTCAGCCGCCCATCTTGGCGACGAGCGCGTCGGAAATTTCGAAATTGGCGTAGACGTTCTGCACGTCGTCATTGTCTTCGAGCGAGCCGATCAGCTTCAAAATCTTTTCGCCAGCCTCGTCATCGACCGCAATGGTGTTCTGCGGCCGCCAGATCAGCTTGGACTTTTTCGGCTCCCCGAACTTGGCTTCGAGCGCCTTGGAGACATCGACCAGACCTTCCAGCGAGGTGGTGATCTCGTGGCCTTCCTCGGTGGTGGCGACGTCGTCGGCGCCGGCCTCGAGGGCCGCCTCCATCATGGCGTCCTCGCTGGCGACCTTGGCCTCATATTCGATCTGGCCGACATGGTCGAACATGAACGAGACCGCGCCGGTTTCCGCCAAAGCCCCGCCGGCCTTGGTGAAATAGGAGCGCACTTCACCCGCGGTGCGGTTGCGGTTGTCGGTTAGCGCCTCGACAATGACGGCGACGCCGCCCGGGGCATAGCCCTCGTAGCGCACTTCGTCATAATTCTCGCTGTCGCCGCCGGAAGCCTTCTTGATCGCGCGCTCGATATTGTCCTTGGGCATGTTTTCGGCGCGCGCCTCCAGCACGGCGAGGCGCAGGCGCGGATTCATCGCCGGATCGGGCATGCCCATTTTCGCCGCCACGGTGATTTCGCGCGCCAGCTTGGAGAAGAGCTTGGAGCGGATCGCGTCCTGCTTGCCCTTCTTGTGCATGATATTCTTGAACTGACTATGCCCGGCCATCCCTGATCCCTGCTGAAATGCGCCCGCCGCGTCTTTACGAATGTATGACGGCGAGCGAAAAATTCGACGGCGCCTTATAAACGCGCGCCCGCCGCCTGAAAAGATGGGCTTTCCTCTCAGAGGCGCAGAATCGCCGCGCGCGCGAAAAAACACCGCAGGACCGCCGCATGATCGTCCAGAAAGAACTCAATGTCCCGACCATGCTGTTCACCCTGCGCGGCACGGTCGTTCCGCGCATCTGGCTGCATATCCTGCTGATCGCGGCGCTCGCCGTCGCCGTCACCGCCGCCGACGCCTGGCGCCCCGGGTTGCTGCCGGAAATCTCGCTCGCGCCATTCAGCCTGATCGGCCTGGTGCTGTCGATCTTCCTCGGCTTCCGCAACAATGTCTGTTACGAGCGCTGGTGGGAAGGCCGCAAGCAATGGGGCCAGGCGATCAGCTGCGCCCGGGCGCTGGCCCGCGACATTCCCGCCTTCCTGCCCAACGACCGCCCGCGCCAGATCCGCATCCTGCGCCGCGTCGCCGGTTTCGCCGCCGGTCTTGCGGCGCGGCTGCGCGAGCGCGACGAAAGCGCGGCGCTGGCGCCCTGGCTGCCGGCGCCGGAAGCCGAAGCCCTGCCCGGCTTGCGCAACCGTCCGGGCGCGGCGCTCTCGGGCGCCACGCGCGAGCTCGCCGAGGCCTGGCGCGAGGGCGCTTTCGGCGAGATCACGCTTCAAGCGCTGGCCGCCCATGTCGATGGGCTCAGCGCCGTCCAGACCGCCTGCGAACGCATCGCCACCACGCCGACGCCCTTTTCCTATTCGCTGCTGCTGCACCGGACCTGCTGGATCTTCTGCCTGCTCGCGCCCTTCGGCCTGGTCGGCGCTTTGGGCTGGCTGACGCCCTTTTTCGCGGTGCTGCTGGCCTATGCCTTTTTCGGCCTCGACGCGCTCGGCGACGAATTGGAGCTGCCGTTCGGGCTGATGCCCAATCATCTGCCGCTCGACGCCCTTGTGCGCGCCATCGAGATCGAAATCGCCGAGGCCACCGGCGAGCCGCCACCGGAGCCGCTCGCGCCGGTCAGCGGACGGCTGACTTGAACAATTCGGCGCCTTCGGGAACCGCCTGCGACAGACCACCGCCGAGCCGCACCGGCGCGACGCGCTTCGCCAGACCATCTCCGCCGGTCTCGACGAACAGGCCGCACAAGGTCGCCGGCCCGTCGGCCGGCTCGAAGCGCGAGCCCGGCGTCTTGCGGGTGAAACGGCGGATCGGCTCCTCCTTGTCCATGCCGATGACCGAGTCGTAATCCCCGGTCATGCCGGCGTCGCTCTGGAACCCGGTGCCATGCGGCAGGATGCGCCAGTCGGCGGTCGGGACATGGGTATGCGTGCCGACGGCCAGCGAAACACGGCCGTCGCAGAAATGGGCCATGGCCTGTTTCTCGCTGGAGGCCTCGGCGTGGATGTCGAGAATGGCGGCGTCGCAGGCGAGGCCGAGCGGACAGGCCGCCAGCTCCTTCTCAACCGCAGCGAAGGGATCGTCGAGCGCGTCCATGAACACCCGGCCCATCACGCTCATCACCAGCACGCGGTCGCCCCTGGCGGTCTCGTAAAGCCAGGCGCCGCGCCCCGGCGTGCCGGCGGGATAATTCATCGGCCGCAGCACATGCGGCGCGCGCTCGATGAAAACAAGCGCTTCGCGCTGGTCGAAACTGTGATTGCCGAGCGTGACGCAATCCACGCCATGACCGAGAAATTCCTGCGCGATCGCCTCGGTGATGCCGAAACCGCCGGCGGCGTTCTCGCCATTGGCGACGACGAAATCCAGCGCCAGTTCGCGGCGCAAAGCGGGAACATGTTCGGCGATCGCCGCGCGGCCGGCGCGTCCGATCACGTCGCCGATGAAGAGAAGACGCATGCGGGATCCGTGAAGGTCAGAACTTCCTTCTCCGTTACCACGAAATCCAGCCCCTCGTCGTGCTTTTCGCGCGGGACTTTCGCGACTTGCTGACAGGAAAAGGCCAGCCCGCCAGCCGCGACCGGGAAGCCGCTCCCGCGAAGATGCGCCAGAGTGGCGTCGTAATAGCCGCCGCCGAAACCCAGCCGCGTCCCTTCGGCGTCGAAACCGAGCAGCGGGAGGAACAGGATTTTCGGCGCCATGTCGCGCGCGCTCGCGACCGGCTCACGCAGGCCGAACCGGCCCGGCGCCAGTGCGTCGCCCGGCCGCCACAGGCGGAAGGTCAAAGGCGTCGCCTTGACGCCGGCGACCGGCAGCAGGGTCGGGAAGCCGCGTGCGGCGAGCGCGGCGAGCAGAGGCGCGCAATCCAGCTCGCCGGGCAAAGCGGCGTAGAGCGCGACGGGCGTCGCGGCAGGGTCCAAGGCTTTTTCCAGCAGAAAGGCCAAAGCCTTGTCCGCGAGCCCCTGCCCGGCCTGAGCCGCCTCGGCGGCAGGAAGCGCGTCGCGCACGGCGCGGAGTTTTACGCGCAAGGACGCCTTCTCAACCGCGCCCCCTCTCCCCGCAATCGGGGCGAGGGGACAAAAGGGTGCGGGCCGCAAAAGCCGTGGGTCACGATCCCGGGAACCTACAAAGTAGGTGGGCGCCATGTGCCTAAGTCCACGGACGAAGACAGGGACAGCTCCCGTTGGAATCGTAAGGCCCCGGGGAATTAGCCACACGCACCCCGCAGCGCCGCTCCGTCAATTTAGGGCGTCGCGGCCGCCGGCGCCAGTGGTTTCGGCAAGAAAGACGCGTCAGCCTGCCGCCCGCGCCGACAACCAAGATTCAACCGCCCCGGCCGCCTCGCGCCACAACCCGTCGAGCATCATGGCGTGCGGCTGGCCGGGCAGAATTTGCGCCTCCGCCTTGTAGCGCCGCGCGGTCTCCAGCACGTCGCGCGGCGGAATCACGACATCCTTCTCGCCGCCGAGCACGAGCAGGGGCGTCCTGACCTTAGCGGGGTCGATCAGGTTCGGCAGGGTCATGTCGTACAAGGCGCGATAGGATTCGTCATCGGCGCGCCGCATCAGCCGGACGATCTCGGCGTCCGAGGTGGCAGGCGAGAAGAAAAACTCGCGGCACAATTCCGGCGTGTCGAACAGGCTCTTGGTGTTCATCGAAAAATTGGCCTGCAGCCAGCGCAAAGGGTGCCGGCGCATGGCGTCCATGAACGAAGAGGACATGCCGTGCGGCGGCATCGAGGCGAACAGGATCGCGCCGGCCGCTTCATACTGTTCCAGATATTTCTGCACCACGCCGCCGCCCATCGAATGGCCGGTCAGCACGGGCGGCGCCGACAGGCTTGCGACGACTTCTGCGACATCGGCGACATAATCCGCCATGCCCGCCCAAGGCAGCGCGCCGCGCGATGCGCCGTGCCCGCGCAGGCTGACGGCGTAAGCCGGATAGCCCCGCTCGGCGAAGAACGGCAGGAAATATTCGTCCCAGCACCAGGCGGCGAGCCAGGCGCCGTGGACGAACAAAAGCGGCGGCTTGCCGGTCGCCTGTTCAGGCAATCGGCTCAAAACTTCCAATGTCATGGCGGATTCCGCGCAGAAAGGAAAAAGCCCGCTGAAACAGCGGGCTTTTGGGTCAGTTGTCGAGGAACGAGCGCAGCTTGCGGCTGCGCGAGGGGTGCTTCAGCTTGCGCAGAGCCTTGGCCTCGATCTGGCGGATACGTTCGCGCGTCACCGAGAACTGCTGGCCGACTTCCTCCAGCGTGTGATCGGTGTTCATGCCGATGCCGAAACGCATGCGCAGCACGCGCTCCTCGCGCGGCGTCAGCGAGGCCAGCACGCGCGTCGTCGTCTCGCGCAGATTGCTCTGGATCGCGGCGTCGATCGGCAGGATCGCGTTCTTGTCCTCGATGAAATCGCCGAGATGCGAATCCTCCTCGTCGCCGATCGGCGTTTCGAGCGAGATCGGCTCCTTGGCGATCTTCAGCACCTTGCGCACCTTTTCCAGCGGCATGGCGAGCTTCTCGGCCAGCTCTTCCGGGGTCGGCTCGCGGCCGATCTCGTGCAGCATCTGGCGCGAGGTGCGCACGATCTTGTTGATCGTCTCGATCATATGGACCGGGATGCGGATCGTGCGCGCCTGATCCGCGATCGAACGCGTGATTGCCTGACGAATCCACCAGGTCGCATAGGTCGAGAATTTATAGCCGCGCCGATATTCGAATTTATCGACCGCCTTCATCAGACCGATATTGCCCTCCTGGATCAGGTCCAGGAACTGCAAGCCGCGATTGGTGTATTTCTTGGCGATGGAAATCACGAGACGCAGGTTCGCCTCGACCATTTCCTTCTTGGCCTGACGAGCCTCGCGCTCGCCCTTCTGCACCATATGGACGATCTTGCGGAATTCGAGAATTTCGAGTCCCGTTTCGGTCGCCAGCGCATGAATTTCGCCGCGCAGGTCGTGAATGTCGTCCTTGCCGTTGGCGACAAATTCCTTCCAGCCGCGCCCGCCAAGCTTCGACACCCGCAGCACCCATTTCGGGTCGAGTTCGGCGTTGTGGTAGTTCTTGAGGAAGTCCTCGCGCGCCACGCCATAGCCTTCCGCGAGCCGCAGAAGCCTGGTTTCCAGCCCGATCAGCCGGCGGTTGATGTCGTAGAGCTGCTCGACCAGGGCGTCGATGCGGTTCTGGTTCAGCGAGAGCGACTTGACGTCGGTGACGATCTCTTTCTTGAGCGTCTTGTACTTGCGCTCCTGCGCCGGGGTCAGCGCCTCGTTCTTGAGCTTGTTCTCGACATTCTGGTCCTGCAGCCGCCGCAGCTTCTTGTAAGCGTCGGCGACGCGGTCGAAGGTTTCGAGCACCTTCGGCTTCAGCTCGGTCTCCATGGCGGAGAGCGAAACCGAATTGTCGAGATCGTCGTCTTCCTCGAAGGCGTCTTCCGGGACCGGCGGCTCGTCGAGCCCGGCCGGCGGATTGCGCGGCGCGGTGGAGGGCGCCTCGCTCTCGGCTTCGGCCGCCGGAGCGCCTTCCGCCTCGCCTTCGCCCTCGCCGTCCTCGGCGCTCGGATTATTGCGGTCCGGTCCGGAATAAGTGGCTTCGAGATCGATGATCTCGCGCAGCAGCACCTTGTTCTCGACCAGTTCGTCGCGCCAGATGATGATGGCCTGGAAGGTCAGCGGGCTCTCGCACAGACCGGCGATCATCGCCTCGCGCCCGGCCTCGATGCGCTTGGCGATGGCGATTTCGCCCTCGCGCGACAGCAGTTCGACCGAGCCCATCTCGCGCAGATACATGCGCACGGGGTC